>OMSQ01000140.1 GCA_900313805.1 uncultured Prevotella sp.
GCTAACGCGAAGATAGGCGGCACCTCAAGAACAAAAATGTGCTAGCACATTTTGTGTTCTCTTCGGTTTGCACTATCTTTGCAACAAACAATCAAATAACAAAGAGATGAGACACAAAAACATCCTTGCAGCCATCGTGGCTCTGTGCTTGTTTACGGCCTGTCGCTCTCACTACCACATGACGGGTATAGAGCGCAGCCGGATACTTGTAGATGAGCGATACGATGCCGCAGTAGGGCAATTAACAGCCATAAACGAGTATATGGCACCGTACAAAATGCAGGTAGACAGTATCATGAAACCCCTCTTGGGACACACGGCAGGATACTATGTGGCCGACCGTCCGGAAAGCGAACTCTCCAACCTGCTGCCCGACATCCTGATGTGGGCGGCATCACAGTATGGAGAGCAGCCCGATTTTGCTGTGTACAACACCGGAGGCATGAGGGCGGCACTGCCTGAAGGTGAGATCACCGTGGGCGACATCCTGGAACTGGCTCCCTTTGAAAACAAGATATGCTTCCTCACCCTCACTGGCGACAAGGTGCTGGAACTGGCTCAGCAGATAGTGGGCAGAGGCGGAGAAGGCATCAGCAAGGAATTCCGCATTGTGGGAGTGAAAAATAAGAAAAACCACCGGCTGATAGAAGCTACGGTGAACGGACAGCCCATAGACCCTGCCAGAAAATACCGCATAGTCACCATTGACTATGTGTCGCACGGCAACGATGAGATGAAAGCCTTCCTCTCAGCCACAGACATCCGCATGCCAGGCGAGGAACGCGACCTGTCAAAGTATGTAATCATGCGCTATTTCCAGGAGATGGAGAAGCAGGGCCGCGTGGTGGAGGCAAAGATAGACGGACGTATGACATTAAAGGAGGAATGACAACATGAGGAAGATAACACTTTTCCTGGTGGCCATGATGATGAGCCTGACCACCATGGGCCAGAAGCAGTTGTACATACTGCACACTAACGATACGCATAGTACCATATACCCGCTCAACCCCAACCTGAAAGACAAGAAACTGGCTGCCCGAGGTGGTTTCCTGCGCCGTATCGCCATGGTGCAAGAGGAGCGCAAGGCACATCCCGACTTGCTCTTCTTCGACAGTGGCGACTTCTCACAAGGTTCGGTGTATTATACTATGTTCAAGGGCGACGTAGAGATAAACCTGATGAACGAGATGGGTTATGATGCCGCGTGCATCGGCAACCATGAGTTTGATTTCGGCATTGACAATATGGCGCGTCTTTTCCGGATGGCCCGTTTCCCGATACTCTGTGCCAACTATGACTTCCGCGGTACCGTGCTCGAGGGTCTGGTCAAGCCATATATCGTTATCAAGCGCAATGGCATGCGCATAGGTGTGTTCGGCCTGTCGCCAAAGCTCGAGGGCCTGGTAGAGATGGCCAACTGCCCTGGCATAGTGTGGAAAGACCCTGTGTCTGTAGCCAATGAGATGGTTAACGTGCTGAAACAAAAGGAGAAATGCGACCTTGTAATCTGCCTCTCGCATATAGGGTGGGATTCCAACAACGGCCCTAACGACCAGCAGGTGGTGGCTGGCACCTCGGGCATAGACCTGGTGCTCGGCGGCCATTCACACACCTATTTCGATGAACTGCGCTATGTGACCGACCTCTCGGGACGTAAGGTGCCTGTGGACCAGAATGGAAAGCACGGCATATATGTGGGTCAGATGATTGTGGAAATGCAAAAAAACAAATAATCCGATGAGAAAAAACACTCTAATAGCCGTATTTCTGGCTGCCATGTCTGTAGCCTTCATAGGATGCAAGAACCAGGGTGGCGAGGGTGCGCCCGCTGCTTCGGCAGACTCTGCTGCCATC
The DNA here is from genome assembly GCA_900313805.1 of uncultured Prevotella sp. Lineage (GTDB taxonomy): Bacteria > Bacteroidota > Bacteroidia > Bacteroidales > Bacteroidaceae > Prevotella. The sequence continues at coordinate 1,858 of OMSQ01000140.1, forward strand.
AGTGCCGCTGCCGAGGAAAATGCTCCTGCTGTGGAGAGTACGGTGTCTGCAGAGAGCCTGAAACTGAAGAAAGCCGAAAGAGAGTTGCGCGACGAGTCGGGCAACCTCTATTCCGTGGTCAAACTGCATTACCCTGTAGAGGGACCGCCTGCTTTGGTTGATGCCATACGCCAGTACATAATAGAAAAACTCAGCAATCCTGACATTTTGGGAAACGAGAGGTATGCAGGCGACATGAGCGACGGTCAGCAGGTGGCCGACTGGTATGCCGAGAGGTACATGGCCGAGATGAAGAGTCAGATGGCCGAGATGGCTGCCGACGGTGCCACAGGCGTCACGGGGATGTCCATTCATGCCGACATACACAAGAAATGGGGTAATGGCAATTGTGTCACCTACGAGGCTTGTAATGAGCAGTTCATGGCTGGCGCTCATGGTTCGTATTCCGTAGAGGGTATGACCTTCCGTCGGAGTGACGGTGAACGGGTGACCGACTATTTTGAACTCGGCAACGACGATGTGCTGAAAAAGCTCATTGCTGCAGAGCAGAAAGAGGAAGAGGCAAGAGAAGCCATAATGAATGCTGCCATGCCGCAGTCTACACCCTATCTTGTGGATGGAGGAGTGAAGGTGAACTATCAGTTGTATGAAGTGGGTGCCTATGCCATAGGTGTGATAGAAACCACACTGCCGACAGACAAAGTGGCACCGTATCTCGTACCCGAAGTTAAGGCATTGCTCAAGTGAGCAATGCCTTAACAGACTTTTTTGTCCTATTTGCAAGAAAAAACTGTACCTTTGCTTCGCGAAGTTACTCACGTTCTGAAATAAAAATGAATGAATTCATTTTGTATTTCGCTCACTTAATCGTAACTTTGCACCCCAGAATGAAAGAAGTGGTTGTTAAAGAGGTGTCCAGTGCCCGGGAGATGAAGGATTTCGTTCGTTTCCCGTCTGTGCTTTATGCCCAGTGCGAGCAGTATGTGCCCGACCTGGAGATGGACATACGCAACACCTTTGACCCACGAAAGAATGCGGGTTTGGAGTTTTCCTCCATACAGCCTTTCATCGCCTATCGTGACGGCAAGGTGGTGGGGCGTGTCGCAGGCATAGTGAACCGCCATGCCAATGAGCGTTGGAACATGCGTGTGGTACGCTTTTCAATGATTGATTTCATCGACGATCAGGAGGTGTCGGCCGCACTCTTGGATGCTGTGGCCCAGTGGGGTGCCGCACAGGGTATGACCCACATACAGGGTCCTATGGGCATCACAGACTTCGACAAGGAGGGTATGCTCGTGGAGGATTTCCACTTGAAAGGCAGCATGTCTGCCATATACAACTACGACTACTACCCGCGTCACATGGAGGCATTGGGATATGCCAAGGAGGCCGACTGGTTGCAGGTGCGTGTAGACATTCCTGCCGAGGTGCCCCCTCGCTATGCCCGTGTGGCCCAGTATGCTCGTGAGCAGATAGGGCTGCATGTGCGCAAGCTCACCGACAGTGAGATACGCCATGGCTATGGCCACAAGATATTCACGCTGCTCAACGAGTCGTACAAGTCGCTCTTCGGCTACACCACTCTCACCGAGCGCCAGATGGACGACTTCGTAGACCAGTATCTGTCGCTCGTAGACAAGCGTCTGATGCCTGTGATAGAAACTCAGGATGGCGAGATGGTGGGCGTGGCCATCACCCTGTATAGCCTGTCAGATGCTCTGAGAAAGTCGGGTGGCCGTCTGTGGCCCTTGGGCTGGTTCCACCTGCTCAATGCCTTGAGGTGGCACCATTCCGACAATGCTGAGATGCTGCTCATCGCAGTGCGTCCAGATTATCAGGGCTTGGGCGTGAATGCCATGTTCTTCGACGACCTCATCCCCATCTACAATGAGTGTGGCATCAAGTGGGCAGAAACAGGTCCGCAACTCGAGGACAACGTGCGCGAACTCACTCAGTGGAAGCCTCTGCATCCCACCATGGTGAAGCGTCGTCGCTGCTACGGCAGGGAGATATAAGACAACGACAAATTTTAAGAGTAAAAAGATAAAGACACACAATGGAAAGAAGAGTAGTTATTACAGGAATGGGCATTTGGTCATGTCTTGGCACCAGCCTCGACGAAGTGCGTCAGTCGCTCTATGATGGCCGCAGTGGCATCATCTTCAGTCAGGAGCGCAAGGATGCGGGTTTCCGTTCTCCCATCTGCGCAGACGTGCCACGTGCCAACCTAAAGCCCTATCTTAACCGCAACCTCCGTCAGTTGATGCCCGAGGAGGCGGAATATGCATACATGGCCACAATGCAGGCTCTGGAGCATGCACGTCTGGACCAAGATTACATAGACCAGCACGAGGTGGGAGTGATATATGGCAATGACTCAGTAGCTGAGGACACCATGGTGGCCCTCGACAAGTTCCGCCAGTTTGGCGGTACCGCTGCATGTGGCAGCGGTGCCATCTTCAAGTCGATGAACTCTACAGTGACCATGAACCTTGCCACACTCTTCCATTTGAAGGGTATCAACCTGACCGCCTCGGCAGCCTGCGCCTCTGGCTCACAGGCTCTGGGTCTGGCTTTCCTGCTCATCAAGAACGGGCTCCAAGACTGTATAGTATGCGGTGGAGCAGAAGAGAACAATATGTATGGCATAGCAGCCTTTGACGGCTTGCAGGCTTTCTCAAAGCGCGAGGATGACCCCACACATGCCAGTCGCCCCTTCGACCGCGACCGCGACGGACTGGTGCCCAGTGGTGGTGCCGCCACCCTCATCGTGGAGGACTACGAGCATGCCGTGCGCCGCGGGGCACCCATCCTGGCCGAGATATTGGGATGGGGATTCTCGGGCAATGGCGATCATATCTCTACACCCAACGTGGCTGGTCCGGCACGTTCGCTTGAACTGTGCTTCATCAGCGCCGGAGTGAAACCCACAGACATAGGCTATGTGAATGCCCATGCAACATCCACCAAGATAGGTGACGCCCGCGAGGCACAGGCCATAGCACAGATATTTGGCGACTACCGTGTGCCAGTGACCTCAACCAAGGGACAGACAGGTCACGAGATGTGGATGGCAGGCGCATCAGAAATCGTCTATACCACGCTGATGATGAAGAACGACTTCATAGCCGGTTCGCTCAACTTTGAGAACCCGGATGAAGAGACTGCATGTATCAATGTGGTGCCCGAGACACGTGAGAGCCACTTCGACATGTTCCTCAGCAATTCGTTTGGCTTTGGTGGAACCAACTCTACACTGATAGTGAAAAACTTATAAGAACATAAAAGAATAAACAAAGAAAAGACAATGACACGCAACGAAATCATCGAACAGGTAAACAACCTTCTGGCAGAAGAGTTTGAAATCGAACAGAGTGAGTTCACACCAGAGGCTAACCTCAAGGAGACTCTCAATCTGGACAGCATCAATCTGGTAGACCTCATTGCACTGGTTCAGTTTACCTACAAAATCACCATCCCCGTGGAGGAACTCCATACCATTCAGACGTTCAATGACCTCTATGACTATATAGAGCAGCATCTGGAGAAATAACATTTGGAATTTCAAGACAAGGAGATACTTCGGCTCATACCCCAGCGCGCTCCGTTCGTGATGGTGGATGGCTTTGACATGGTCGATGATAAGAGTGCACACAGCACGCTTACCATCGGCCGTGATAATTATTTCCTACTGCCCGATGGCACCATGTCCGAGAGTGGACTGGTGGAGCACATTGCACAGTCGGCATCTGCACTGGCAGGATGCATCGCCCTGCGTCAGGGTGCTGCTTCAGCCCCTGTGGGACTGATAGGCGAGGTGCGCCATTTCACCTGCCATCGTCGCCCATGCTGTGGTGAGCGTGTGGACACCACAGTGACCTACACCCTCTCACTCGCCAATGTCACTCTGGCTACAGGCACCTGCCTCATAGACGGTGACACGATAGCCACCATGCAATTTAAAATATTCATACAGTGAGCATGACAACGCTCTTCATACGCATATACCGCTATCTCAGCACCCACCGCCTGGTGGGGTGGGCACTGTTGGTGGCACTCTTCGCAGTCTTAGTAGTATTGGCCTCACGTCTGCATCTGGAGGAGGATATCAATAAACTCATGCCGTCCTCGCGCAATGAGGATGGCAGCACCAAACTGGCATTTGCCGACCTGCGTATCAAGGATAAGACCTTTGTGCTGTTCGAGAACGACGGGCAGGCTGATACCGAGACCCTGGCTGCTGCGTGTGATGAGTTCGTCGACTCACTCCTGGCACAGGACACCGACTCGGTGGTAGGCGACGTGTTCTACCGTCTGGACGACGACCTGATGCCCGACGTCATAGGCTATCTCACGGAGCACTTCCCCGCATACATAGACAGCACGCTGTATGACGGTATAGATACCCTGCTCACCCGTCAGCACATGGCGGCCCAGATGCAACAAAACCGTGAGGATATGGAGAGTGAGGTGGGCGAGATGTTTCCCGAACTCATACAGATGGACCCCATTGGTCTGCGTAACCTTATGTCAGCCAAAGGTATAGGCGACATGGCGGGCAACTACCTCACCATTGACAACCATTTCTTCGTACGTGACTCATCGGTGTGTGTGGCATTCATCACACCGCGCTTCTCTGCCACCAATACCGGACAGGGCTCGGCCCTCTTCCAGCGGATGAATACGCTGATAGACAGCATGGCCGTCTCTCAACCTCATGTGCGTATCTCATACCACGGTACACCCGCCAGTGGCTATTATAACAGTACCGTCATCAAGCACGACCTGACAACCACCATAGCCGGTTCGGTGGTCTTGGTGCTGCTGTTCATCATCCTCTGTTTCCGCCGTTGGGACACCCTGCCCCTGCTCTTGTTGCCAGTGGCCTTTGGCGCCCTCTTCGGCATGGCAGTGATGTATCTCCTTCGCGGGCAGTTCTCCCTCCTGGCCCTCGGCATAGGCGGAGTGGTACTGGGCGTGGCTTTCAGTTACGTGCTCCATGTGCTTACCCACCATCAATATGAGAGCGACCCAGAGCAGCTGTTGCGCGACCAGACCAAGCCCCTGCTCTTAGGGTGCATAACCACCATCGGATCCTTTGGCGGTCTCTTCTTCACCCGAACCGACCTGTTGCAGGACTTCGGACTCTTTGCCGCACTTGCCATAGCAGCGACCACACTCTTCTCCCTGGCCTTCCTCCCCTTCCTGCTCAGTCGTGGCAAGGAGCGGAAAGCAAAGAAGAACAAAGCCTTCACAGTCATCAACCGCATCAACAGTTATCCTGTGGACCGCAATCGCTGGGCCATAGGTCTGCTCCTGTTGGTAATGGTAGTGTGCATAGGTGCCTACGTGTGGCGCGGCACACAGTTTGACGGCGACATGCACAACCTGGGCTATGAGGCAGCCATGGTGGAACACTCTGAACAGACACTTCGCGACAAGACCTATACCGGCGACAAGGAGAAATACTTCGCCAGCAGCGGCAAGACCATGGAAGAAGCCATCAGCCGTTTTGCCCTGCTCGAACAGAAACTCGACTCGCTAAAGCAGTTGGGACTGGTGAAGAGTTACACCCCCACAAACCATATCTTCGTGTCGCTGGAACAGCAGCAGCGCAACATAGACCGCTGGCAGCAGTTCTGGACACCGGAGCGCCTGCAGCGAGTGCGACAGCTGGTGAACGAGACGGCACCGAGTGCCGGACTGGTGGCCAGTGCCTTTGAGCCATTCTTCGAGAGTGCCACAGCCCAGTACGAGCCCGATGCCTTGTATGAAGCCGGCATCATACCCGCTGGTTTCCAGTCTACGCTTATGGAGCGCTCGTACAATGGCGACTACCTATGCTTCACCTCTGTGCGCTGTGAGAACGATTCTGTACGCAGTGCCAACAGCGCATACAACCGCATCTGTGATGCCATTTGTTCCCAGCCACATCTGATGGTGCTCGACACCTATTATTATACTACCGACACCCTGCAACAGTTGAACAGCGATTTCAGCATCCTGCAGTGGTTGTCCATGGCATTCGTTTTTGTGGTATTGCTTGTGAGTTTCCGTTTCAATCTGCAACATACCATACTTGGCTTTGCACCCATCCTGCTCAGTTGGCTTATCGTGTTGGGCGTGATGGCCATTTTTGGAGTGCAGTTCAATCTGATAAACATCATTATCTCCACCTTTATCTTTGGTATAGGTGTAGACTACAGCATATTTGTGATGAGCGGCCTGACCACCGATGTAGGTGAGCGTCTGCTATTGGAGCATAAGTCAGCCATATTCTTCAGCGTGGTGGTGCTGGTAGTCACCGTAGGCAGCATGCTCTTGGCCGTTCATCCTGCTATTCGTTCCGTGGGCTTCGCCACCCTTGTGGGACTGTTGGCAGCAGTATTGTTGTCGTATGTATTACAGCCGGCGGTGTACCGGTGGTTAAACCGTAAGAAACGATGAAGCACGATGTGGTGATCATAGGCGGCGGACTGGGTGCCCTGTTGTGTGCCCGCCTGTTGACGGCAGCCGGTCGGGGTGTGGTGGTGCTTGAGCGCCAGCGCCAGGCTGGTGGATGTATGCAGAGTTTCACGCGTCATGGTCGTCACTATGATACCGGTCTGCACTATGTGGGCGGACTCACCGAGGGTCAGCGTCTGCACACTATTTTCAGTCATCTTGGACTGATGCGTCTGCCCTGGCAGCGCATGGACATGGATGCCTTTGACCGCATCACCATCGGCAGTCAGCAGTTTGCTTTCGCTCAGGGATATGAGCGGTTTGCTGACACGTTAGCAAGCCAGTTTCCCAACGAGCGTGAGGCACTGCACAAATATGTTGATATGTTGCGAACCCTTGATGCCCTGCCGCTGGCACATCCAGAGGTGCAGAAGTACATGGAGATCAATGCCTACGACTATCTTACTACACTTTTCCACGACCCCCTGTTGGTGAGCGTTCTTGCCGGTTCGGCACTAAAGATGGAGTTGCGCCGCGAGTCGCTTCCGCTATTTACCTTTGCCCATGGCAACAGCAGTTTCATAGGTGGCAGTTGGCGACTGCAAGGACCTGGGAACATGTTAGTTGATACCCTCATAGAGGATATTATACGTGCAGGCGGTCAGGTGGTATGTGGATCCGAGGTTACCTCGCTTGTGGAGCAGGATGGACGTATCACCGCCGCCCGTTGCGCCAACGGCGAGGTGTACGAGGCCGATACCTTTATCAGCAATGTGCATCCCACCCACACCTTTGCACTCATAGAAGAAAGCAAGGTGCTCAGCAGGATTTTCCGCCGCCGCATGTCGGTGGTGGAGAACACCCACGGCATAGTGACCACTACTGTGGTATTGAGGCCCGACACAGTGCCATACTTCAACTATAATCACTACGTCTATGCCACCGACAATGTGTGGACTGCAATAGACCCCGCCACACCTGTAGACAGGGTGATGGTGAGCTGTCAGGCACCTTCTTCTGCTTCTGGCTACATAGACCATCTGGACCTGCTCACTCCTGTGCCGTTCAGCATGTTTGAGAAATGGTCAGACACCCGTGTGGGTCGTCGGCCGTCGAAGTATGAGAAGTTGAAGCATGACATAGCTACGGAGAGCATAGCTTTGGCACAGCGTGTGATGCCATCACTGCCCGACCAGGTGGCACAGTGTTATGTGACCACTCCCCTCACATGGCGCGACTACAACCACACCCCGGAGGGCTCAGCCTACGGCATGCGTAAGGACAGTCGTAATGCCCTGCTCACCATGCTTTCGCCCCGCACGCCCATCAGCAACCTGCTGCTGACAGGTCAGAGTCTGCTACTGCACGGCGTGGAGGGAGTCACCATGACAGCCCTGCTCACCTGCCAATACCTGCTGGGTGAAGAACACATACAATCACTTATGAAAGAATAAGAAACTTAATACATACACACTATGAGAAAGATACTGACATTACTGTTCACTCTGAGCTTATGCGTTACCGCCGTGGCTCAGAATGCCAACTACCAGAAGGCCGTAGCACGCTACAAAAACCATCAGGTGACTGCTACAGCAGTGAAAACCACCCATCGTGCGGCTGTGAGCAAGGACCAGGTGACACGCGGCACCCTCACCATGCGTCAGCCTGCCGAGGTGGGTATAGTGATGGATGGTGGTCAGGATGCCCTGCTCATGCGCGGCAGCGAGTTTACCATGACACAGAAGGGCAAGAAACACACCACCAGCAGCAAGAGCAATCCACAGTTTGCCACTTTCCAGGCCGTCTTTGAGAGCATCCTCTCGGGAGGCGCCAAGGACATCTCACGCCTCTCCGACCTCACCATGCGTCAGAATGGCGACCAGTTGGTGCTCACCATCACCCCGCAGGCAACAGACAAGAAGAGCTTGAAGCGCATGATGTTCACATCGTTTGTGCTCACCATCAACACCCGCACCTCGCAACTTCAGTCACTGCGCATGAACGAGAAGGCCGGCAACTACACCGAATACACTTTCTCCAACTTCCAGTTCAAGTAAGGAGTGCGGATTTACGACAAGTAATCCCCGACCATCGAGTATGGCCGGGGATTATTGTCGTAAGCTCTTATAAATTGTGTGGGA
>OMSQ01000183.1 GCA_900313805.1 uncultured Prevotella sp.
CGGAAACGGCGGGCAGCGGAGTGAGTGGCAGCGACGGTTCATACCGTATGACCGAGAGTGTGACGATATCAGAAGGCGACGTGTTTGACATAAGCGGAGCCAGAGAGATAGTCTTTTCCGGTGGAGCAGAGCTGATTATCGCCGGAGAGCCCCGTCTGTCGGCAGTCGACCCGGTAGTGTTCAGGCATGAGGATGGCAGTAGCGGCAGCAAGAGCGACGGCATCCGTCTGACCACATCAGAGGGTGAGATAGCAGTGAGCAACCTGCATTTTACTGGTGTGGGACTTCGAAACGCCGTTGGTAGCGACTGTGTGGTGACAGTGACCAACTGTTCCTTCACCGGATATGACGGCAGTGCCAGCAGTGCCCTGATGCTTGGTGGCAGCGGTGCCACCTTTCACGTGAGCCACTGCACCTTTGAAGAATGTCAGAAGGCTGCCATAGGCGGAGCAGCCAACTACTACTGTCCGGTGGTGATAGAAGACTGTGAATTTTTCCACAATGGTCAGTCGAACAGTAACACCCCTCAACTGAACCTGACCGTTGCCTCAGATGTGACCGTTCGCCGCTGTGTGGTGACCGGCGACCCCGACCTGACCATGGTGGGTGGTATAGGTCTGAGTAACTTTATGGCTGCAGACGACGTTCATGTAACAATAGACCACTGCGACATCAGCGACAACCGCTACGGCATAGGCACAGTAGGGCCTGTGGACATACGTATCACAGACAATCTGCTAAGCGACAACAACCACGAGACCAACCCTATGAACGGCGGCAGCGGCATAAGCCTATATGACCCCTATATGCGCACCACAGCCATGATAAGCGGCAACCGCATAGAGCGCAGTCTGTGGGGAGTGACAGTGATAGGCTGCTCCAAAGTGAACCTGGGGCGTACTGGCTTGGATGAGAGCGATGCCGACTACAACCCCGGCGGCAACGAGTTTGAGGACAACGGCAACAGTGGTACGTGGTACGACCTATACAACAACTCCGCCAATACCGTATGGGCTCAGAACTGCCATTGGAACGTGGAGGTGCAGGATGCCGAGCACATCGAGGCCGTGGTGTATCACAAATACGACGACAGCAATCTGGGAGAGGTGATGTTCACCCCCGCCATGGAGCAGACAGGCATAGAGCAGCCGTTCAGTACCGTCGCCACAGGCCGTACATACGACCTGCGCGGCATAGAAATAAGCCAGCGCCCCCTACCCCACGGCATTTATATCAAAGACGGCAAGAAACATGTGCGGTAGAGCGAGCCAGAGAGTATGCACGCTACTCGTGCTGCTGCTATGGTTGGTGACAACCGGAGTCCATGCCCAGCGTGAGATAAGCGACGTGAGCAGACTGCGCGAGGCCGACCTGCTATTCCATGTATCAGACACCAGCAACGCCATCACCCAGGTGACCTCGGCTGCCGACCTGCCAATAGACCATGTGAGCATCTTCACCCGCAGGGGAGGCAAGGCCGCCGTGATAGAGGCCATAGGCAGAGGCGTGGTGCTTACCCCGATAGATAGTGTGCTGTTGCGCGAAGGCTATCACATAGTGGGCAGAGTGCGCCATGTGGACAGGGAGAGAAGCGTGAGCGAGGCCATGCGCTACATAGGCAGGGCCTACGACAGTTATTTTCTGCCCGGCAACGACGAGATATACTGTAGCGAGCTGGTGGCATTGAGTTACCACACACGCAAGGGCACGCTCTGTTTCCAGCCTATCGCCATGTCCTTTCACGACGAGAGCGGTGCTATTACCCCTTACTGGCAGAAGCACTACGAGCAGGCAGGGCTGACAGTTCCAGAGGGATGGCCAGGCACCAACCCATCAGAATTGTCGAGACGCGACAACGTGCGTATATTGTGGGTATTGAAAAGAGCAGAGAAAAAAAGCGAATAAAAAATTGCTGATTCATTTAAAAAATCATTAAATTTGCAGATTGGTAAGGTATCATTTTAAAAACAACAAATATCTATGAAAATTGATCAATTCAACTTTGCCGGAAAGAAGGCAATCGTGCGTGTAGATTTCAACGTGCCCCTGGACGAGAATGGTAAGATAACCGACGACACCCGCATCCGTGGTGCCCTGCCCACACTGAAGCGTGTGCTCGCTGACGGTGGTGCCTTGATTATCATGTCGCACATGGGCAAGCCCAAGGGAAAAGTGAACCCCAAGTTCTCTCTGGGTCAGATAGTTGACGCCGTGAGTGATGCTCTGGGTGTGAAGGTACAGTTTGCCCCTGACTGCGCCAAGGCACAGGATGCTGCTGCTGCTTTGAAGATGGGTGAAGTACTGCTTTTGGAGAACCTGCGTTTCTATCCTGAGGAGGAGGGCAAGCCCGTGGGTATAGACAAGACCGATCCCGCATACGATGAAGCCAAGAAGGAGATGAAGGTTCGTCAGAAGGAGTTTGCCAAGATACTGGCCAGCTATGCAGACTGCTATGTGATGGATGCCTTTGGCACTGCCCATCGCAAGCATGCCTCTACCGCTGTAATAGACGAGTTCTTCAGCCAGGATAACAAGATGCTGGGTTATCTGATGGAGAAAGAGGTGACAGCTGTTGACAATGTGCTGGGCAATATCCGTCGTCCATTCACAGCCATCATGGGTGGTTCGAAGGTCTCTACCAAGATTGGTATCATAGAGAACCTGCTGGGCAAGGTGGACAACCTGATACTCTGCGGTGGCATGACCTACACCTTTGCCAAGGCACAGGGAGGTGAGATAGGTAACTCTATCTGCGAGGACGACAAGCTGGACGTGGCTCTGTCAGTAATAGAGAAGGCCAAGGCCAACGGTGTGAATCTGGTGCTGGGCACCGACTGCATAGCAGCCGACAAGTTTGCCAACGACGCCAACACCCAGGTATGTCCTGCCAATGCCATTCCCGAGGGTTGGGAAGGTCTGGACGCCGGTCCTGAGACCCGCAAGATGTTTGCCGATGCCATCAAGGAGGCCAAGACCATATTGTGGAACGGTCCTGCCGGTGTATTTGAGTTTGACAACTTCATCGGTGGTTCAAAAGCAATAGCCGATGCCATAGCCGAGGCAACAGCCAACGGAGCTTTCTCGCTCATCGGTGGTGGTGACAGTGTGGCCTGCATCAACAAGTTTGGCATGGCCGACAAGGTGTCTTACATCTCTACTGGCGGTGGTGCCCTACTCGAGGCCATCGAGGGTAAGGTACTGCCCGGTGTGGCTGCCATAGAGGCTTAACGCTTAAATCATAACACATACGAAGAGGGCGGTTCTTCTGATGAAGGACCGCCCTCTATATGTAGCGTTATTTGCTTATAAGCAATGTATTACTTGAAGAACCTGCGATAGAGTCCGTCGAATCCTGCGCAGTGTCTGGCCTCGTCCTTTGCCATCTCGTGGACGGTGTCGTGAGTAGCGTCCATGCCGGCGGCCTTGGCGTTTTTGGCGATACGGAACTTGTCTTCGCAAGCACCTTTTTCGGCGGCGATACGAGCTTCGAGGTTGCTCTTGGTATCACTGAGCACATCGCCCAGGAGTTCAGCAAACTTAGCAGCGTGTTCAGCCTCTTCGAAGGCATAACGCTTGAAGGCCTCAGCAACCTCGGGGTATCCCTCCCTGTCGGCCTGTCGGCTCATTGCAAGATACATACCCACCTCGCTACACTCGCCAGCAAAATGGTCTTTCAGGTCCTTAATCATCTCCTCAGTAGCGCCCTCTTTACGCGCAGCACCCAGGATATGAGCAGTAGCGAAAGTCATAGTGCCATCATCCTCCAGTTCCTTGAACTTGCTGGCGGGAACCTTACAGATAGGACATTTCTCGGGTGGTTCGGGACCTTCATGGATATATCCACAAACGGTGCAAATAAACTTTTTCTTCATAATGATTAGGTTTTAATAGTTTGAGATATTCAATAGTTCTTCTGTGGAGAGCAGGTGCTGCTCGCCAGAACTCATGTTCTTCAGTGTGATTTTGCCCTGTGCAATCTCGTTCTCCCCTGCCAGAGCCACGTATGGTATATGCTTTGCATTGGCATAGGCCATCTGTTTCTTCATCTTCACTGCATCGGGATAGACCTCGGCTCTGATGCCCGCCATTCTGCACTTCTGAGCGATTGGCATGCAGTAGGTCATCTCATTGAGTCCGAAGTTGATGAAGAGCAGTTGTGTAGACTCCGTTGTCTCCTCTGGGTAGAGGTTAAGAGTGTTTAGCACATCGTAGATGCGGTCGGCCCCGAAGGAGATGCCCACTCCGCTGAGTCCGGGCATGCCGAAGATGCCGGTGAGGTTGTCGTACCTGCCTCCGCCGGTGATGCTGCCCATGGGAGTGTCGAGTGCCTTCACCTCGAAGATAGCTCCAGTGTAGTAATTGAGTCCTCGTGCAAGAGTGAGGTCGAGCATGATATCATTAGACAGCGAGCACTGCTTCAGCATATCGAGGATGAAGCGTGTTTCCTCCACGCCCTTCATGCCCGTTTCCGACTGTGCCAGCACCTGCGAGATGGTATCGAGTTTCTCGTCATTGCTGCCTGTCATGGTGAGAATGGGCTGCAGGGTGTCGATAGCCTCGGCAGAGAGTCCTCCTGCAGCGAGTTCCTCGTTCACCTTGTCCAGGCCAATCTTGTCGAGCTTGTCGATAGCCACGGTGATGTCGACGATTTTGTCAGCAGCTCCGATAGTCTCTGCTATTCCAGAGAGTATTTTCCTGTTGTTGATATGTATCATCACCCTAATGTTCAGTTTACTGAACACCGTATCCACTATCTGCATGAGTTCCACCTCATTGACGAGCGAGTCGCTTCCCACGATATCCGCATCGCACTGATAGAACTCGCGGTAGCGTCCTTTCTGCGGTCTGTCAGCCCTCCACACAGGTTGTATCTGATACCTTTTGAAAGGCAGTTGCAGTTCCTCTCGGTGTTGCACCACGTATCTTGCGAAGGGCACAGTGAGGTCGTATCTCAGTCCTTTCTCACAGATACGTGCGGCGAGTTGTGGTGGAGTGAGTCCTTCTGTTGCCCCTGCATGTGCCATGAAATCGCCCGAATTGAGGATTTTGAACAGCAGTTTATCCCCCTCCTCCCCATATTTTCCCATGAGAGTGGAGAGGTTTTCCATAGCGGGAGTCTCAATCTGCTGGAATCCATAGAGAGCATAGACCCCCCGTATGGTATCGAATATATAGTTGCGTCGCGCCATCTCGGTTGGAGAGAAATCGCGCGTGCCCTTTGGAATACTTGGTTTTTGTGCCATTCGGTTATTTTCTTATGATAGTTTGTGCCCTGTCAGGTCCGATAGAAACGATTTTTATTGGAGTTTCGAGTTGTTGTTCGAGGAAGGCGATATAGTCGGCGAAGGCTTTTGGGAACTGGCTTTCGTCGGTCATCTTCGTCATGTCGGTATGCCATCCTGGCAGCGTTTCGTACACGGGTTTAATGTCCTGTTCGATAGAGAACGGGAAATTATGGGTACGTTTGCCATTGATTTCGTATGCCACACATGCCTTTATTGTATCGAAATCGTCGAGCACATCACTTTTCATCATGATGAGTTGAGTGACTCCGTTGACCATTATGGCATACCTGAGGGCCACGAGGTCAATCCATCCGCACCTTCTCTCTCGTCCTGTCACCGCTCCGTATTCGTGTCCTATCTGTCTCATGCGGTTTCCTGTCTCGTCGAACAGTTCCGTGGGGAATGGTCCTGCGCCCACTCTGGTGCAGTATGCCTTCATAATGCCGTAGACCTCTCCCACCCTGTTAGGACCGATGCCGAGTCCGGAACAGGCACCTGCGCAGATAGTGTTTGACGAAGTGACGAAGGGGTAGCTGCCGAAGTCGACGTCGAGCATAGTGCCTTGAGCTCCTTCGCAAAGCACGGTCTTGCCCTGTCTGAGCAAGTCGTTGATGAGGTGCTCGCTGTCGATGAACTGGAACTGCCTCATGTATTCCACTCCCTGCATCCATGTCTTTTCCACCTCGGATATGTCGTAGTCGGTATATCCCATGGCATTGAGTGCTTTTTCGTGTCGTGCCTTGTGGAGCAGATATTTCTCCATGAAGTTGCCCTCGATATCTCCCACTCTCAGTCCCATTCTCGACACTTTGTCGGTATATGTTGGTCCTATGCCCTTGCCTGTGGTACCCACTTTGCTTTTGCCTTTAGCAGCCTCTTGAGCAGCATCGAGCACACGGTGAGTAGGCATGATGAGGTGTGCCTTGCGAGAGATGAAGAGTCGCTTTCTGAGGTCATGTCCACTTTTCTCGAGGTCCATGGCTTCCTGCATGAAGAGGTCGGGTGCCAGCACCACTCCATTGCCTATGACATTGATCTTTCCGCCTTGGAAAATGCCGGACGGTATACTTCTGAGTACATATTTCTGCCCTTCAAACTCCAGGGTATGTCCAGCATTGGGTCCTCCCTGAAATCTGGCCACCACATCGTATTGCGGTGTGAGCACATCAACCACTTTCCCTTTACCTTCATCTCCCCATTGCAATCCGAGGAGCACGTCAACCTTTCCAGTAATCATCAGAAATTATTATTTTTTGTTTGCTAATTTGTTTTTTTTCATTTTGTTCTGGCAAGAGCCGCAGATGCCGAACACGATCAGTGAGAAGTCATGTTTTTTGAACCATCTGAGTTTCATGTTTTCCACCACCGGCACCACATCCTTTTTGCTTATGGCCTTTGTCTTTCCGCAGATGCTGCATTTCTGGTAGCAGTGTCCGAATGAGTGTTCAGCCTCGTAGAGAGTCTGCTGTTCCATTTTGTGTCTGACCAGCAGTTGTGCTTTGACCAGCAGATTGACGGTATTGTAGAGAGTGGCCATACTGACGCGGAAGTGTTTTTCTTCAAGCAGGAGATTGAGGTCATCCAGTGAGAAGAGGGCGTCCATATCGTATGCAGCATCAAGGATTGCATATCTTTCCGGCGTTTTCCGTCGGTGATTGGTTTGCAGATATTCGGTGAATTGAGCTTTCACCCTGTCCTTTTCATTACTGTCCATGCTCTACATACAGAAAATCGTCACAAAATTACGACTATTTCTTTAGAGCAGCAAGTTTTTTTAGAAAAAGTATAGGTTATACTAGGCCATCCTAGGTTTTCCTAGTCATTCCTAGGTGATCTTAGGGATGCCTAGGTTTATTTCCGGGCAGGCGTCGGTGAGGGAGGTGAGGGCCTGTAGAGCTGCTTTTTTCAGGAAAAGATGTTCAGATTGCAGAGCTGTTTGTGCCTGGTCAATTAGTTCGTGAATGCCCCGTTCATCGGGAATAAGAGATTGTCGTAGCAATCGTGTGATGACGAGTAGTCCCATATACTGCACGAGCGGTTTGTCGCTGGCCATCCACTGGTATGCGAGCAGAGGAGCATAGTCGAGATGCTGATAGAGATGGAAAGCAGAGGCTTCTGCCAGTTCCTGACTGTCGGTTTGTTCCACCCATACATCTACAAATTCCGGAAGCATCTCTTGTGGAGGCATGAGCATGGTGGCGAGGAGTTTACACTCCCTTACGTTCTCCTTCCACAGGGCGAGAGCCAGCGATCGAGAAGGTTGATATTGTTTCGCCATCAGTCTGAGGTCAACCAGTCGTATGCCCCAGTTGAGGGGTCCCTTGGCGCCTTTTTCGCGCATAGACTGCGCCACCACACCGTTCATCATAGGTCTGAACGAGCGTTTAATGTCCTTTACCAGCTGTTCCACAGCCACATTATCGTTGTTTTGGTCCATAGCCATTGTCAATATCCAGTGAGGGTAGTATGATTATATAAGTGTGGCGTATTGCGAGGAGTACCTCATCATCTGTACCTCATACGGCTCATCGAAAGACGCTTGCACATCGACAGGCATTCCGTTGTCGTCATATACGAGTGATAGTTTCGGATTGATAAAGCCCTTATACGGAGCGATATCCAGTTGTTCGAATCGAGAGAGCACCTCCTCATGCAACCGAGAGTTGACTGTCACTCCGTATTTCTCAACCAGGGTACGTGCCGCCTGGTAGTCGCCTTCACTTTTTATTCGTTGTACCTCGGAGAGCAGAGTGGCGAACAGCGGTCTCAGAGCGTAGTAGTCATTGACTGCCACAAAACATTTCCCGTCTCGTTGTATGATTTCCACGGCTCCGTCAGAGTGTTCCATAACCCAGTGTGCGATGAGCGCCCTGTTTCTCATGTGTGCCTCTTCTATCTGCTGTCCTGGAGAGATACGAGTGAGTTGTGTCATCAGTCCGTTCATCAGATAGCTATAGTACTGTGCCTGCCATGCCTTGCTATCGGGTAGTATGCCGAGAGAGACCAGTTTTTCATCTGCCATATAATAGAGTCCGAAGAGGTCGGCCCTAGCCTCCTCTATCGTGTTTCCATATTCCTTCAGCGCATCCGGGTCAGTGCCCTCGAGCAGTTGTCCGCTGCCGTGTCCGAGACATTCGTGCAGGTCGGTATGCACCTCATCAGTGATGTCGGAATATTGTGCCATAAGAGTTCTGGTATCATCGTCTATCACAAACTCCTCTCGGAATCCGCTCCCCTGAGCCGCTTTGTCGTATGCCCGTGTGAGGTTGACGATAGTGACGCTCTTGCTGCCATGCATCTTACGTATCCAGTCTGAATTTGGCAGGTTGATGCCTATGGCTGTAGATGGATATTCGTCACCCCCTAGCATGGCAGCGCATACGGCGTGTGCAGACACCCCCACCACCTTTTTTTTCTTGAAGCGTGGGTCTACTGGAGAATGGTCTTCAAACCACTGTGCGTTGTTGCTGATGGTCTGAGTGCGTCTAGTGGCCACTTTGTCGACATAGTGCACTATGCCTTCCCAAGAAGCCTTAAGGGCCAGCGGGTCATTGTAAACCTCGATAAAACCATTTATGAAATCCACCATCCCCTCATGACATTCAGTCCATGCCACAGAGTAGTCATCGAACGTTTTCAGGGAACCGGTGTGGTAGTAGTCCACCAGCAGGTCAATAATCTGTCTCTGTCGGTCGTTTTCAGCAAACTGCCGCGCCATGTTCAGGTTGTCGCAGATGCGAGTGAGAGCCTCGCCGTATCTGCCACCTACGCGCCACACCACTTCGTGAATGCCGTGTTCATCCTTAACGAGCGTGCTGTTAAGTCCGTAGGAAGGCGGTGTGCTGTCTGCAGTGTCTTTCATGTCGGCATAGAATTTTTCTGCCTCGCTTTGAGAGACGTTCTGGTAGAAATTGACCGCAGATGTAGCGACCAGGTCCTCACCCTTTCGTTTGTTTACTTTTTTCATCAGAAAATCATTCGAGAACATCACAGTAGTAAGTTCATCGAGCATCTGTTCGCGCGATTGTCCCGGCAACAGAGGCAGAGCCTCATCGGGCAGATGTTCAACCACCGTTTTAAGATACTGCTCTGTGAACCCAGGCATAATCTTCTCCGACCCATAGTGGTGATAAATACCATTTGAGAACCATATACGATAGAGGTATGTGCGGAGTGCGTGAAACTGTTCATCATCGGGCTGAGAACTTGATAGATACGAGTACACGCTTTCCAAAAGCCGGCGTATACGCAAGTTGTATTTACCAAACTGGTCGAAAGTGATATCCCTGCCATACAAGGTGGCCTCAGCCAGATAGTAGATATACAACTTCTGCCGGGTGTTCAAGAGATTGAAGCCCGGCAGATTATAACGAAGCATCTGGATGTCGGCAAACCTGACATCCTGATGATTATTCTTAATTGTCGACATGTAGATACTGCAATTCTATTTGTTTATTTTTTTCCTTTGATTAGCTATGGTATGTTTAAGCCTATACTCTCGGGGAGTCATGTTATTGAACTTGAAGAATGCGGCATAGAAAGACTGACGGTTTGAAAATCCGACCATGTCGCTGACATCTTCCATGTTGAGATCCATATACCTTTTGTCGGTAAGCAGAGTCATCGCTTCGTCTATGCGGAAGCGATTCACGAAAGTAGTGTAGTTCTTGTGAAACCTTACATTGATGATAGCGGAGATATACCTAGTGTTAGTACCCAGGTCCTCGGCCAGTTGCTTTGCGGAGTAGTCTTTATCCTTATACTTTTTCTGAACCAGAATGATATTTATGATTTTCTCTTCCAGTTCATCCATTAGTTTGGGGTTAACCAAGTTTCTGTAAGCAGCTTCTTTTTCTTTCGGTGGGGTGATGTTGTATTTTGCCATTAATGTATAGTAAATAGTAAGTAAATGAGTAAAAAGTTTGATTCACATTGATTCTTCTGCAAATTTAAATAAAAAAAATCGATATTCAAAAATATTTTGTATTTTTTTAATATTTAATACTTTAGATATGTAAAATTAAACAAAAATAGTGACATTTTGTGTATAAAAATCTCACTTCCACAAATAACGCATTTTTATACATAAAAATATCATCGAGATAAGACTCATGACATAAAAACAGTTAAAAAAGCCACAGTTAGTAGATTCAAAGTAGAAAAAGAGAGACATTACCACATTACTATCGGAGGGAAAAACGCAAATTCATTTGGTATTTACCTCTATAAATAGTAACTTTGCACCCGTTTTATAGTTGCCCACTTACAGTGCAATCGTGGTGTGGGCACATAATGACAGGAATATGAGAGTAGCTATAGTGAAATACAACGCCGGCAATATCTTTTCCGTGGTCAACGCTTTTCGCCGTCAGGGTGTAGAGCCGTTGCTCACAGATGATGCCGACACCCTGTGCAGTGCTGACTGCGTAGTCTTTCCCGGTCAAGGTGAGGCTCGCGGTGCTATGGACTACCTTTGCAGTCATGGTCTGACAGAAGTTATCACCAGTCTGCGCCAGCCTTTGTTGGGCATCTGCATAGGTCAGCAGTTGCTCTGTCGTCATAGTGAGGAGGGAGATGTAGACTGCATGGGCATATTCGACGTACCGGTATGTCGTTTCCGTCCCACCGACCATGCCGACAAGGTGCCGGCGATGGGTTGGAATGCCCTTCATGGCATGCGTGGTCCATTGTTTCGCGGTTTTGAGGAAGGCGACTGCGTATACTTCGTACACAGCTACTATGTGCCGCTTTGCCCCGACACCATAGCCAGTACCCATCATATCACCAACTACAGTGCAGCCCTAAGTCGCGGCAATTTCTATGCCACCCAGTTTCACCCAGAGAAGAGTGGCGAGCGTGGTGAACTGCTTTTGCGCAATTTCCTTGACATAGCGAGAGAGAGATGAAGAGAATAGAACTGATACCAGCCATAGACCTCATAGGCGGCGAGTGTGTGCGTCTGAAGAAGGGCGACTACAGTCAGAAGACGGTATACGACAGCGACCCTGTGAGAGTGGCTGAGCGTCTGGAGGGCGAAGGTTTTCGTCGTCTACATGTGGTGGACCTGGACGGTGCCCGTGAGCGAAGAGTAGTGAACAGTGCTGTGTTGCGCCGCATTACGTCGGCCACCTCATTGGTGGTTGATTTTGGCGGTGGCATCACCAGCAGCGCAGATATTGACGCTGCACTGAGTGCCGGCGCCAGCATGGTAACAGTAGGTTCGGTGGCAGTGAAGCAGCCCTCTCTATTTGAGGAGTGGCTGAACAATTACGGAGCCGCCAATCTGATTCTGGGTGCCGATGTGCGCGATGGGAGGATAGCCGTCAGCGGATGGGAGGAGCAGAGCAGCGTGGATTTGTTTAGTTTTCTGGATCACTGGACAGCACTTGGCATACGCAACGTGCTGTGTACAGACATCTCTCGCGACGGCATGCTCACCGGTCCCGCCACAGACCTGTACCGTAGCATCATGATGCGGCACCCCGACCTGCACCTCATAGCCAGCGGCGGTGTGAAGGACACGTCCGACATACTGGCACTGGCGGATGCTGGCATCCCTGCCGTAGTATTTGGCAAAGCCTATTACGAAGGGCGAATATCAATAGAAACACTGATGAGCGATGGCACTGACTAAGCGTATCATAGCCTGTCTGGACGTGAAGGACGGCGAGACAGTGAAGGGCACCAACTTTGTGAACCTCCGTTCTGCCGGCGACCCTGTGGAACTAGGCCGCAGGTACAGTGAGGAGGGCATTGATGAGCTAGTGTATCTGGATATCACTGCCACCCATGAGGGTCGCCGCACGTTTACCGATCTGGTGAGCAGGGTGGCCCGTGCCATAAACATACCGTTTACCGTTGGCGGAGGCATTCACGGCATAGAGGATGTAGACCGTCTGCTCAATGCCGGCGCCGACAAGGTGAGTGTGAACAGTGCCGCCCTGAGCGACCCCACTCTGATAGACACCATAGCCTGCCGTTACGGTTCCCAGGTGTGTGTATGTGCCATTGACGCCCGCAATGATGCAGACGGCTGGCACTGCTATGTGCACGGCGGCAGATTGCGCACTGAACGAGGACTTCTGGAATGGGCCATAGAGGCAGCCGACCGTGGTGCTGGTGAGATACTCTTCACAAGCATGGACCACGACGGCACGAAGAATGGTTTTGCCTGCAGTGCCCTAAGGGTATTATCAGACCGCCTGTCAATACCAGTGATTGCCAGTGGTGGTGCCGGCTGCATCCAGCATTTTGCCGATGCCTTTCAGCAGGGCCATGCCGATGCAGCACTTGCCGCCAGTGTCTTCCACTATGGCGAGATAGGTATTGGGGAGCTGAAGAGAAATCTCTCTGAACAAGGCATCCCCATGCGTCTGCACTGATATATGAAGAAGAAACAGATAAGAACAAAATAATGACGATGGAATTAGATTTTGACAAGCAGGGTGGTCTGATCCCTGCCATCATACAAGACGCCGACACGCGTCAGGTACTGATGTTGGGATACATGAATCGCGAATCATACGACCGCACCGTGGCCACCGGCAAGGCTACCTTTTGGAGCAGGAGCAGACAAGCTCTTTGGACCAAGGGCGAGACATCTGGCAACTACCTGAATGTGGTAGACATAAAGAAGGACTGCGACAGCGATACCCTTTTGGTGCGCGTGCACCCCGATGGTCCGGCATGTCACACCGGCACCGACACCTGCTGGGGCGAGAAGAATGAGAAGAAGCCCCTTGAATTTCTCAGCGAGTTGCAGGATTTCATTGAGCGCAGACACGAGGAGATGCCCGACGGCAGTTACACCACGAGCCTTTTCCGCGACGGAGTGAACCGCATGGCTCAGAAAGTGGGCGAAGAGGCTCTGGAGATGGTGATAGAGGCCACAGGAGGCACCACCGACCGTATGATATATGAGGGCAGCGACATGCTCTATCACCTGATAGTGCTGCTCACCGCCAAAGGAGTGCGCATAGAAGACCTGGCCCGTGAGTTACAGGAGCGTCATGCTCCAGGTTGGAAGAAACACTGATCACATTACAAAGAGGAGGATACGATATGTTGATAGACTACAAGAAAGTAACCATCTTCCAGGACGACTATTGCGTGCTGAAGGATATAGACTTCAGTGTAGACAGAGGTGAATTTGTTTACATCATAGGCAAAGTGGGCAGCGGCAAGAGTTCGCTACTTAAGACCCTCTACTGCGAGTTGGACATCGACTCCGCCGAGAAATGCGAGGTGCTGGGTCGAGACCTCAGTCATCTGAAGCGTCGCGAGATACCTGCCCTGCGCCGCGAGATGGGCGTTATCTTCCAGGACTTTCAGTTGCTTCACGACCGCAATGTGGAGCAGAATCTGAAGTTCGTGCTTCGTGCCACAGGCTGGACAGACAAGAAGGAGCGCGACGAGCGCATAGACAGCGTGCTGGATGCCGTGGGAATGCAGGACAAGAGGGAGAAGATGCCCCATGAGTTGAGTGGTGGAGAGCAGCAGCACATAGCCATTGCCCGTTCGCTTCTCAACCGTCCACATATCATCATAGCCGATGAGCCCACCGGCAACTTGGATCCAGACACCGCTCGCCGCATACTCAGTCTGCTGAAAGACATCAGCAGTCATGGCACAGCAGTGGTTATGACCACACACAACATATCCCTGATAGATGAGTTTCCCGGCAAGGTGTACCGTTGCCATGACGGTGACCTGACCGACGTGACCCAGGAATACGCACAGATGGACCTGAGCGAAGAGAGTAAGGGTTGAACAGAGAATAAAGAACAAACAAATCATAGCGACAATGATAGTAATGAAATTTGGAGGCACCTCAGTAGGTACTCCCGAGCGTATGAAACACGTGGCATCGCTCATCACTCGTAGTGACGAACCCACCTTTGTGGTGCTCTCAGCCATGTCGGGCACCACCAATGCATTAGTTGAGATAAGCGACTACTTGTACAAGAAGAATCCCGATGGTGCCAACGACATAATCAACACGTTGGAAAGGAAGTACATGCGTCATGTGGCTGATCTCTACAGTACTGATGAATGGCGCAATAAGACCCGTGAGTTTCTGGAAGCAGAGTTTGACTATCTCCGCACCTTCACCAAGGACCTCTTCACCAGTTTTGAGGAGAAGAGCATCGTGGCTCAAGGTGAGATAATCAGCACCAACATGATGGTGAACTACATGCTTGAGAGCGGAGTGGATGCCTATCTGCTCAACTCACTTGACTTCATGCGTACCGACAAGAACGGCGAGCCTGACCCCCAGTACATACGCGAGAAGTTGAGTGCACAGTTGGAGGCTAATGAAGGTCATCAGATTTACATAGCCCAGGGTTTCATCTGTCGTAACGCATACGGTGAGGTGGACAACCTGCAGCGCGGTGGCAGTGACTACACCGCATCGCTTGTGGGTGCCGCCATCGACTCGTCGGAGATACAGATCTGGACCGACATAGACGGAATGCACAACAATGACCCCCGTGTGGTAGAGCATACCACAGCCGTGCATCAGTTGAATTTTGAGGAGGCTGCCGAGCTGGCCTATTTCGGTGCCAAGATACTGCACCCCACCTGTGTACAGCCCGCGAAGTATGCCGGCATACCCGTTCGTCTGCTAAACACCATGGATCCCGATGCCGAGGGCACCACGATAGACAATGTGGTGATGCGCGGACAGATAAAAGCTGTAGCAGCCAAGGACAATATCATCGCGATAAAGATAAAGAGTTCGCGCATGTTGCTGGCTACTGGATTCCTTCGCAAGGTGTTCGAGATATTCGAGAGTTACCAGACTCCTATCGACATGGTGTGCACCTCCGAGGTTGGTGTGTCGGTGAGCATAGACAACGCGACTCATCTGACCAGCATAGTGAACGAGCTGAAGAAATACGGCACTGTGACAGTAGACACCAACATGTGTATCATCTGCGTGGTGGGCGACCTGGACTGGAGCAACCTGGGATTTGAGACACTGGCCACTGAGGCGATGAAGGACATTCCCGTGCGCATGATTTCATACGGCGGCAGTAACTACAACATTTCTTTCCTCATCAAGGAGCAAGACAAGAAGCGTGCCCTTCAGAATCTGAGCGACAACCTGTTTTCAAAGAAATAAACACAGGGTATATGAAAGGATCATTTCCCGTGGAGGGTTTCCAAACTCAGGAAACCCCCTTCTACTATTATGATGCAGACTTGCTTCGTCGTACACTCGCCGTGATAAACGCCGAGGCCGGTCGTCACCATGCCTTTCATGTGCATTACGCCGTCAAGGCCAATGCCAATCCTGGCGTGCTTCGCATCATCAGTCAAAGCGGTCTTGGTGCCGACTGTGTGAGTGGTGGGGAGATAGAGGCGGCCCTCAATGCCGGTTTCCCTGCCAGTAAGATAGTGTATGCCGGTGTAGGGAAGAGCGACTGGGAGATAGACCTGGGTTTGCGTAAGAATATCTTCTGCTTCAACGTGGAGAGCATCGCTGAACTGGAGGTCATAAATGAGCGTGCCGGTTTGCTTGACAAGGTGGCTCGTGTGGCACTTCGCATCAATCCCGACGTTGGTGCCCATACCCATGCCAAGATAACCACTGGACTGGCAGAAAACAAGTTTGGCATAGCTATGAGCGACATGTACGGAGCTATAGAAGCGTGCCATTCGATGGAGCATGTGACGCTGGTAGGTCTGCATTTCCATATAGGCAGTCAGATACTTGACATGGGCGACTTTGCCGCTCTCTGCAACCGTGTGAACGACCTTCAGCGGCAGTTGGAGCACCGTCACATAGAGATAAAGAACATCAACGTGGGCGGAGGCCTGGGTATAGACTACGTGCATCCGAACCGTGTGCCCGTGCCCGATTTCCGCAGTTACTTCGCCACCTACGCCCGCCATCTGAAGTTGCGTGACGGTCAGACCCTCCATTTCGAGTTGGGCAGGGCCGTGGTGGCTCAGTGCGGTTCTCTCATCACCCGCTGTCTGTATGTGAAACAGGGCACAGCCAAGGAGTTTGTTATAGTAGATGCCGGCATGACCGACCTGATACGTCCTGCACTATATCAGGCATATCACAAGATAGAGAACCTGAGCAGCGACGAGCCCCTTCGCACGTATGATGTAGTTGGTCCGATCTGTGAGTCGAGCGATGTCTTTGCCAAGTCCACAGATCTGAACCTCACCCGCCGCGGCGACCTGCTGGCCATACGCAGTGCCGGAGCCTACGGTGAGATTATGGCCTCGCGCTACAACTGCCGCCGTCTGCCTGGCAGTGTGATAAGTGACGAGTTATGAGCGTGGTGTGGTTGTGGCTGTGTGTGATACCGCTGCTGGCCTGTGGTGCGAGCGTCTGGCATAACGTGTGGCGCAGGATGCCTAATGAAGAGCAGGGGCATGGCATGGCCGACGGTCATCGCCGCCTCACCCTACTGCTCTGCGCCCAGGGCAACCCCACATCCCTCGACGAGCACCTGCCGCTCTTCCTCACACAGGACTATCCCGACGGTTACGACGTGATAGTGGTGGCAGAGAAAAACGATGCCGACACCTCTAACATACTGAAGCGCTACCGTCACCACCAGAACCTATACTACACCTTTATCCCTGCCAACACGAGGTACATGAGTCAGAAGAAACTGGCCATCACCCTTGGAGTAAAGGCAGCCAAGACAGAATGGATATTGCTGTGCGAGCCAACCACTAAGCCCGACAGTCAGCAATGGTTGCGACATATATCAAGCCATTGTGAGGAAGGCAGCAACCTGGTGTTGGGCTACACACATTTTGAGATCATGCGCCCCACGTCAGTGGCGAGTGAGAGCGAGCCTCTGCCCTCCCACTATCCCATTGATCATCTTTACACATATCTGTACTGTGCCGACCAGGCCTGTCGTGGCACAGCCTACCGCACCAATTGCTACTGCGTGGCTTTCCGCAAGAGCGAGTTTCTGTTGGGCGGCGGTTTTCAGGGCTTTCTGAAGTATTCCATTGGCGAATATGACTTTCTTGTGAACAAGTTCGCACGCGAAGGAGGAACCCGTCTGGCCATGGAGCAAGAGGCGTGGATGACCGAAGAAGCTCCAAGCGTGAAACAGTGGGAAAACCGCCACATCTACCATCATGAAGTGTGCCAGCATCTGGAACGTACCCGTCAGTGGCGCTTGCGTCGCAAATGCGATACTTTCTGGCTCTACGCCGCTTATATAACGGGTTTGGCTGCATTAGCGATAGGTATCACAGTGCAGGTGAAAAGTCTGTGCGATGAGAGCACCGACTACTGGCCCCTGCCCTCCGACCTGCCATTCATGGCATTAGGCGCAGCAGGGCTTACGTCACTCATCCTGACCATAGCAATCAGGTGGCGGCTGATACGATACGTGATGCACAGGTTCAGACTAGGCACATCACCTTGGCATGCTCTGAGTTATGAATTGCGGGCTCCGTGGCGCGCATTCCGCACACGTCTGAGATACGAATATGCCGACCCTTATGATTTCATCAGCCATAAAGTGTGAGGAAAAAAGTTAATAAGTGTTAAGGCGCATAAAAAGAATAGCCCAATAATAGTGGGTATGAAAGAAAAAGTAGTAATTTTGCGGCCGATTTAGTCCGTGGAGGCTCATTAAAGAGCACGCATGGGGTGTGCCGCCTTGCGGAAAAACCCGTTAATACAATAATAAATGTACGCAATTGTAGAAATCAACGGTCAGCAGTTTAAGGCCGAGAAGGGCAAGAAATTGTTCGTTCATCACATCAAGGATGTGAAGGCAGGCGATTCTGTTGAGTTTGAGAAGGTGCTGTTGGTAGACAACGACGGTGCCGTGAAGGTAGGAGCTCCGACCGTAGAGGGAGCAAAAGTAGTGTGTGAGGTACTGGATCCCATGATTAAGGGAGACAAGGTGATTGTGTTCAAGATGAAGCGTCGTAAGGACTCTCGCAAGCGCAATGGTCACCGTGCCCAGTTTACCCGTGTAGAAATCAAGTCAGTAATAGGTTAAAAAAGGAGGACTAAGCATGGCTCATAAAAAAGGTGTAGGTAGTTCAAAGAACGGCCGCGAGAGTGCAGCCCAGCGTCTTGGCATCAAGATGTTCGGAGGTCAGAAGGTGTTAGCCGGCAACATTATCGTTCGTCAGCGTGGCACCAAGCACAATCCAGGAAACAACGTAGGCATAGGTAAGGACGACACACTTTACGCACTGGTAGACGGTGTGGTGAAGTTCCACAAAGGTGCTCGTGACAAGAGCGTGGTGTCTGTGATACCTGAAGCCGAAGCATAAACAAGCAATCAACTATTCCAAACAAACATGTCATCCTGTACCCTGACGGGTCAGGATGATTTTTTTGCTATTTTTCATCAAAGCGATAAAAAGAGCAAAAAAAATTTGGTTTTTGCATTGGTAAGTATTACCTTTGCACACGCAAAAACGATATGGTGCGTTAACAAAGCGGTTATGTGGTGGTCTGCAAAACCATATAGAGCAGTTCGACTCTGCTACGCACCTCATGGAAGCCCTCCCTGCGGGAGGGCTTTTTTGCTATTCTAGGATAGCCTAGGTGGACCTATGATAGCCTAGGATAGCCTAGAAAGTAAAATACTCAAATAAATTTGGTTTTTCTCTCACTTAATCGTACCTTTGACTTCGTCCAAGGTACTGACGTTCGGAAATACTCAAATAAATTTGGTTTTTCTCTCACTTAATCGTACCTTTGCAGGGCAATGACAATAGAGTTTATACTTCGTATATTATGTGCCGCCGTATTGGGCGGTCTGATAGGACTTGAGCGCGAATACAGGGCCAAGGAGGCTGGTTTTCGCACGCATTTCCTTGTAGCATTAGGTTCTGCATTGTTCATGGTCATCTCAGCCCATGGTTTTGGTGATGTGATGGCTACCGACAACCCCAACATCCGTCTTGATGTGTCGCGCATAGCGGCCCAGGTAGTATCCGGCATAGGTTTTATAGGTGCGGGGACCATCATCTTTCACAAGAGTGAGAATGTGGTTCGTGGACTGACCACTGCCGCCTGTGTGTGGGTAGTAGCTGCCATTGGTCTGGCCTGTGGTGCCGGCATGTACGTGGTGGCCGTCTCGTCGGCAGTTATGGTGCTTCTTGGACTGGAAGCCTTCAACTTTTTCCTCAGGCGGTTTGACAAGCACAGGAAGGACAAGAAATGACCTTCATGCAATACAGTTGCAAGACAAGATTACGAAACAAACACAACACAAATAGAGAAAAAAAATAAATAAAAGAGAAAAAGAGATGAAAACGACATCGCCATTTTTCGCCCCTGAGTTTGAGTGTATGAGTGAAGAACAGTTGCGTGACCTGCAATTAGAGCGTTTGCAGTCCACTGTCCGTCTCTGCATGAACAACAGCTTCTACAGGGATCGTTTCGCCGAGATGGGAATCACCCCTGACGACATCAAGAGTGTGGACGACGTGCGCAAGTTGCCCTTCACCACAAAGGACGACCTCCGTGCCAACTATCCCTTTGGCATGACATGCATACCTTTAGAAGACTGTGTTCGTCTTCATTCTTCGAGCGGTACTACTGGCAATCCGACTGTAGTGCTTCATTCTCAGCGCGACATTGAAGAGTGGGCTAAGGCTGTAGCCCGTTGTCTGTGGATGGTAGGCAGTCGTCCAGGCGATGTGTTTCAGAATTCCGCTGGTTACGGCATGTTCACTGCCGGTCTGGGTTTCCAGTATGGTGCAGAGCGTGTAGGCATGTTGACAGTGCCTGCAGCTGCCGGCAACACCAAGCGTCAGATCAAGTTCATAAAAGACTTTGGCACCACCGTGCTCCATGCCATTCCCAGTTACGCCTCTCGCATTTTTGAGGTGATGCAGGAAGAGGGAGTGGATCCAGTGTCCGACACCCGTCTGCGTGTACTCTGCATTGGTGCCGAGCCCCACAGTGAGGAGCAGCGCAAGAGAATAGAGCAGCAGTTAGGTGTAAAGGCTTATAATTCATACGGCATATCAGAGATGATGGGTCCCGGCGTGGCCTTTGAGTGTCAGGAGCAGAACGGCCTGCATATATGGGAGGACTACTTCATTGTGGAGGTTATAGATCCTGTGACTTTGGAACCCGTGGCCGACGGCGAGTTGGGCGAACTTGTTCTCACCACCATCAACCGCGAAGCCATGCCACTGTTGCGATATCGCACTCGTGACCTCACCCGCATCCTACCTGGCGAGTGTGCCTGCGGTCGCCATCACAAGCGCATCTCACGCTTGCAGGGTCGCAGCGACGACATGATAATCCTGAAGGGTGTGAACATCTTCCCCATCCAGATAGAGAAGATACTTCTGCACTTCAAGGAGTTGAGCACCGACTATCTCATCACCCTCGACACCCACGAGAGCGGCGACGTGATGACCATCGACGTGGAACTGAGCAACATGTTCACCGATGACTACAAGCAGTTGCAGACCTTGGAGCGTGCCATCACCCGTCAGTTGAAGGACGAGATACTCGTAACCCCGAAGGTTCGCCTGTTGCCCAAGGGCAGCTTGAAGGTGAGCGATGAGAAGAAGGCTGTTCGCGTGGTGGACAACCGCAAACTGTTTTAAATAAATACATTAACCAAAATAGTCAACCGCTATGACAATACATCAGTTATCCATTTTTATAGAGAATAGGGAAGGAACCCTTGTCAAGGTATTGGAGATATTGAAGGACGCCGGCATTCAGATAGTGGCTTCAACCATAGCCGACACCGCCGACTATGGTATCTACCGTATGATATGCAGTGAGCCTCAGCGTGCCTACGAGGAGTTGCACAAGGCCGGTGTGTCAGTTGCCCTGTCGGACGTGTTTGCCCTACAACTGGACAACGAGCCCGGTTGCTGCTGCGATGCCGTACGCATCATCAGCAACAGCGGCATCGCCATAACCTACATGTACACCTTCCTGCTGGAGGGCAAGGGCATAATGATATTCCGTGCCGATGACACAGAAGCAACCCGCGAAGTAATACTTCGTAACAGCATGCCTTACATCAGCGAAGAAGCGCTGAAAATGGATTAGTTTGAGACTGGCCCGTAGATTTGAGGGCGACAAGAATACAGTCATCACAGCAATCGGTTGCAAAGGATAATTTTCCTTTGCAACCGATTGCATGACACAAATCAAAAAAATACTGTTTTTTCGAAAACAACGAAACATAATTACGTGTATATTTGCACAAGCAAATTACATGTAATTGTCTTTGTATTGTATAACTGACGGAGAGTCAGCGAGTTTTCGGAAACGTTAATAAAAACTATCATAACATTTAAGACCTAATCCCAAATGAGAAAACTGTACTCCATCTGCACTTGGCTGATGCTAGTGCTCGTGACGTTGGCGATGGCCACCCCTGCCATGGCGGACGATTTCAACAGTACTCGTACCGATTTTCGTGACGAGACAATCTATTTTGCCATGACCACCCGTTTCTACGATGGTGACGAATGGAACAATGTGCTTTGCTGGGACAACCAGCAATGTCAGGAGCAGACCAAGGATCCCTGTTGGCGTGGCGACTTCGCCGGTCTGATAGAGAAGCTTGACTACATCAAGGCCCTTGGCTTCACTGCCATCTGGATTACCCCTATCGTTCAGAACGCCTCTGGTTACGACTATCACGGTTATCACGCCATGGACTTCTCTAAGGTAGACCTTCGCTACGAGAGCCACACCTCATGGGGTTCAAGCAAGGATGTGACCTTCCAGAGTCTGATAGACGCAGCCCATGCCAAGGGTCTGAAGATCATCCTCGACGTGGTATTCAACCACACCGGTAACTTCGGTGAGAACTACCTGTGCAAGATTTTCGAGCGCAACCCGAAGATCCGCAACCAGGCCACTCCCGAAGCCAGTCTTACCCCGTCGAGCGTTCTCGGCGGTGCCGACTACTGGAAGCTCCCTGGTGCAACTCAGTATCAGAAGCGTCTGGCTCTGATGAAGAACACCGATGGTCAGAACCACGACACCCACAACTACTGGCACCATGTGGCTACCTCATGGAACTGGGACGAGCCCTCTCGCTGGTGGGGTCAGATAGCAGGCGACTGCGTGGACCTGAACACCGAGAACCCCGCTGTGACCGACTATCTGGTAGAGTGCTACGGTCAGTTTATCAAGATGGGTGTGGACGGTTTCCGTGTGGACACCTCCGGTCACATCTCACGTCTGTCGTTCAACAAGTCTCTGATACCGCAGTTGAACGCCCTGGGCGAGCAGTACAAGAGCAAGCGTCTGAACAACTGCCCCTTCTACATGTTTGGTGAGGTTTGTGCCCGTTTCGGCGGTGTGACTTATCGCGACCAGCCCAACCTCTCACCTTATTATTACACATGGGCATCACCCTCCAACCTGCTCGGTCAGTGGAACAATGATGCTTCCTGGTGGGATCAGCAGTATGTACGCGAGGGTGCCGATCCTCTGGGCAACATGCTTCTCTGTCTTCAGGAGCCCAGCACCAAGCAGACCTCAACCAACGCTTTCCTGGAGAACGGTCAGTATCACACCCCCGACTATTCTCAGGCTTCGAAATTCTATGTGATTGACTTCCCCCTGCACTACAACTTCACTAATGCCGGCAGTGCAGTAGGTCTGGCCAAGGACGGAGACAAGTACTATAACGATGCCACCTACAATGTGGTGTATGTAGACTCACACGACTACGGCCCCCAGCCCAACGACCGCGTACGTTTCGATGGCGGTACCAGCCAGTGGGCAGAGAACCTCTCGCTGATGTTCACCTTCCGTGGCATACCTTGTATATATTATGGTAGTGAGGTAGAGTTCCAGGCTGGTCAGGTGATTGACGACGGTCCTAACGGTCCTTTGAGCAACACCGGTCGTGCCTACTTCG
Source organism: uncultured Prevotella sp. (assembly GCA_900313805.1). Classification (GTDB taxonomy): domain Bacteria; phylum Bacteroidota; class Bacteroidia; order Bacteroidales; family Bacteroidaceae; genus Prevotella. Next base: position 23,153 of record OMSQ01000183.1, read on the forward strand.
GTGAATACCTGAAGGGTACAGTGACTGCCACAGACTTCGGTCAGTACACCGCCTCTGGCAATGTGCAGCAGACCCTGAACTACGACCTGGCCCAACATATCCGTCGTCTGAACCTTATCCGTCAGGCAGTACCTGCCCTGCGTAAGGGTCAGTACTCCTTTGACGGTTGCCAGGGCAGCATCGCCTTCAAGCGTGCTTATGGCAACAGTTACGCCCTCGTGGCCATCAATGGCGGTGCCACCTTCACTGGTGTGCCCAACGGCACCTATACCGACCTGGTTACTGGTCAGAAGTACTCTGGCAGCACCATCACCGTATCTGCTCCCAGCAACCAGGGACAGTTGCGCGTGCTGGTGAAAGACTGGAACGGCGGCAAGATAGGTGAGGATGGCAAGTTCATCTACGCCTCATCTCCTGTTAGCCATGGAGGCAAGCCCTCATTCAGTGACAGCGGTGCAAGTCGTTGGTGGAAGCCCAGCGATGCTACCGCAGGTGCCTCTGTGACTCTGAACCCCAATGGCGGTTCATTCAAGACCGAGACCCAGACCGTGACAGCCACCCTGAACGAGGAGGCAGTATCCGGCTGGTATCAGATAGGCAACGGCAGCAAGGTGAACCTGACCAAGGGCACACCTGCCACCTTCACCATCGGCAGCGGCATGAGCTACGGTCAGACAGTGACCGTGAAGTGGGGTGCCACCAACAGCGAGGGTGACTCATACACCGGCGAGGCTACCTACAAGAAAGTAGATCCCAACGCTACCATCACCATCTTCTGTAAAGCCAACAGCGCACCCAACCTCTATGCCTGGTCTGGCGAGACAGCCCTCAACGGCGCATGGCCCGGAACCAAGATGAGTGCCACCACCACCGTGGGCGGACAAACCTTCTACTATGTGACCTTCTCTGACGTGGAGAGTATCAACGTGATCTTCAACAACGGTCAGGGAGCTCAGACTGGCGACATCACCGGCATCACCGAGGACACCTACTTCCAGTACGACGGCGGCACCACAGCCACCGACATCACCAGTCAGGTAGAAGTGACCCCGACAGCCAGTGTGAAGTTCAACCCCAACGGCGGACAGTTCTATACCGAGACACAGACTGTGACAGCCACACTGAACAGCGATGCCAAGAGCGGCTGGTACAAGATAGGCAATGGCAGTCAGGTATCACTCACTCCCGGTCAGGCCAAGTCCTTCACCATTGGCGAAGGTATGAGCATCGGCGACAAGGTGACAGTGAGCTGGAGCGGTACCGCCTCTGACAACAAGGTGTACACCGGCAGCGTGACCTTCGAGCGTGCTGAGAAGCCCAGCGGCATCACCGTGTACATCAAGTGCAACACCTCACCCTACCTGTATGCATGGAAGGGCGAGAGCACAGCCCTCAACGGCGAATGGCCCGGCGGCAAGCTCACCGAGACCACCACAGTGAAGGGACAGACCTTCTACTACAAGAACTTCCAGGAGCAGTCTATCAACATAGTGATAAACAACGGCAATGGTGCCCAGACAGCCGACATCACCAACATCACCAAAGATGTGTACTACGACTACAACGGCAGCACCGTGGCTTCAGACGTGACCTCAACCTACGGTGAAGGCGGCACAGGCGGCGGTGGCGGCGATGATCCCCAGCCGACCAACCTGATACACGCCTACTTCGTGAACACCCCGAGTTGGAGCACCGTGATGTGCTGGGCCTGGGACGCTAACAATGACAACAGGAACTACACTGGCGGTACATGGCCCGGTGCCAACTGTACCAAGCTGAACATCAAGGGCGACAACGGAGAAGACATCTGGGAGTGGAAATACACTGGCAACCTGACCACCATGCCCACCCATATCATCTTCAACAACGGCGGCAACAACGACCAGACAGCAGACCTCACCTTCAGCAACGGTGGAGTGTACAACAAGAACGGAGCCTGCGCAGTGCCCAACTCCCTCAGCGGCATCGACTACGTGAACATGCTCACCATCCAGCCGTACATCGTTTACGACCTGCGCGGCATGAAGGTGACTACCGTGTACAGCATGGAAGAGGCCTTCAGCACCCTGCCCCGCGGTATCTATGTGGTGAACGGCAAGAAGATTGCAGTACGATAATAACAAAATCACAATAAAAGACTATCAACATGAAGAAAATAATGACAACCCTGTTTGCGGCCATCTTCCCCTTGGTGATGATGGCCCAGGGTTGGCCTGCCAACTAC
>OMSQ01000002.1 GCA_900313805.1 uncultured Prevotella sp.
CCTATGAACATGGCCACGAACTTTATCCATTCCGCCTGTCCTAATGGGTCGAGCTCCTTATAGCCCAGGTGAGGCACCAGGGTGACACCCGTCTCCTTGATGGGCTCATAGCCGCCGCGCTTGAAGGGTGAGATGAATATCACGTCGGGGTTGGCAGCCAGCACCATCTCCGTGTCGAAGTTGCCCTCCATGCCTATCTTCACCATCCTGCCATCCTTCACCCGTGCCAGAACATCCTTGTTGAACATGTTCTTCGTGCCGGTGATGCCCTTCACCACATCGAGCGCATCGAGCAGGGTGAAGTTGGACAGTTGCAGCGACGTCATGCAGATTGTGTTCTTGATGGGCACCTTCACCCTTGTGTACCCCTCGGGCACAGCTTCATCATCACTATGTGTTAGGGCAAAGTGGTCCTTGTCGCCCACAGTCACCAGGCGCATGCCTGCTGAGTCTGTCACGCTGTACAGTGTGGCGTATTTCGGCATGCTGAGTGTGGCCGACACGCTGTCAGATTGTGAACTGTCTGCACCTTGTGTGGTGCCTTTGCCGCTGCATGCAGCCAGGAGAACAGCTGTGGCAGCTATCAGTGAATAGAGTAATTGTTTCATGATGGTGCAAAGATAATATAATTTTATGGATTATCAATTAGTTTGTATATTCCTCCGTCTTCATCGATGAGCAGAATGGTGAGTGTGCCGTGTGGCAGGAGCGGTGCGCAGTGTTCCATGCAGTGACTAATCACCACATGTGCGAAACGCGGTATATCTTCCGCTGGCAACAGGGTCCACAGTTCCCTTGCCAGAGTGATGCCTGAGATGTCCGTGTCGCAGCCCGCCTCGCGCACCATCTGCTCCACAAACTGGCGGTTCATCGTGGTGCGTCGGCTGTGGGTGTCCAGTTCTCCGGCAGCCAGTTTCACGGCCTTGCCCATCATCACGCCCAGTGTGAGTTGCTGTACGCCCGCCTCCTCTGCCATCTCTATCGTCCGTCCTATGTAGTTACCATACTCCACGAAGGCCTGTGCTGGCAGGTCGGGGTAGCAGATCTTCACGAAGCGTTCGCTTTTCGCACCGCTGTTGATGACCACCCTCTCGGCACCGCTGGCCACTGCCACGTTCATACATTTCCTTATAGACTGCAGGAATCCCTCTTCGCTGAAGGGCATCACTATGCCCGACACACCGATGATGGATATGCCGCCAGTTATGCCCAGACGGGGATTGAAGGTGCGGCGTGCCACCTCCTCACCTCCCTCCACGCTCACCACCACTCGCAGCGGGGTGCTAAAAGGTGCCAGATTGGCCTCAATCATCTGTCGCGGCACGCGGTTGATGGCTGCCTCGCCCGGAGGGTAGTCGAAGCCTGGCAGGGTGATGACACCCACACCCTTGCCGCCCACGATTTCAAACTTTGTGGCGCGGCTCACTGCAGCTCTGATTTCTAGTCCTCCGGTCACGTCAGGGTCGTCGCCGCTGTCCTTTACTACTGCGGCATAGTCGTCGCCGTAGGTCACAGCCACCATTATGGTCTCGCCGTTGGGCAGTACCACGGGCACCTCATCACTGCACTCACTGGTGAGCAAGCGTCGGGCGGCTGCCACGGCGGCCGCCGTGGCACAGGTGCCGCTGGTCAGTCCACTGTGCAAGTGATAGAAGTCGGGCACCAGTCGCTCCACAGCGCGGCGCAGACCGTAAGGGCCGTCAACGAAGGTCACCTCATCCTTGTCATCGACAGGGTATGACGGGCGTTGCACCACATAGCAGCGCACACCCATGCGCTGTGCAGCCTCCACCTTTTCCATAAATCCTCCGCTCTCGCCACTCTCCTTGGTGATTATGGCATCAGGATGTAGTTGTTGTATCTGCGTAGCAGTGTCGGTGTGGTCGTCATAGTATATCAGGTGGTCGGTGGGAAACCCCACGCCCTGTGTCTGTGCCATGCTCGTTGGTCGTCGTAGTATGCGCCACCAGCATTCATGGCGGCGCCAGAAGGGGCGCAGAGGTGCCAGTGTGTTCACACCCGTGAGTGCCAGCAGTCGGCCTACGCCGTCGTGCTCCATCTTCTGCATGGCCTCGTCGTAGTCGCGGCACCATATAGCACTGTCATCACGGGCGCTATAGCGGCGCTCATAGCGCACTATGGGCAGGTGCAGTTGGCGGGCGGCATTCACCACGTTCGTGTGAAGCATGGTGGCAAAAGGATGGGCGGCATCCACCATCAGTCGTATGCCGTGACGGGTGCAGCACTCCGTGAGTGCCTCGCTGTCCATGGCTCCCGTCAGACGTGTGCCATGCACCATCGCCACCTGCTGCCCCTCGTCGTGCGTGGAGTAGTAGTAGGGCTGTGCGGCGCTCTCAAGAGTCTCTGCCGCTATCCGCCCCTCGGTGGTTCCCCCCAGTATCAGAATCATTCCGTGCCTTTGCGGTATAGGTGTGTGAAGTGGCTGTCGTATAGCAGCGACAAGCCTTGGCGGTTGTCTATAGCCCATCCCACCACTATCATCGTGGTGAGGGTGAGGTGGTTGTCGTGCACCAGTCGGGCCAGGTCTTTCAGTGTGCCGCGGTATATGCGCTGGTCGGGCCAGGTGAGGTGGTAGCAGGCTGCCACAGGTGTGTCCTCGGGATAGGCTGTGAGAAGTTGTCGCTGTACCTCATCCACTATGGCTGCGCTGAGGAATATGCACATAGTGCTCTGCGAGCGTGCCAGCAGGTGCAGTTGCTCGCGCTCTGGCATTGGTGTGCGTCCCTCGCCGCGGGTGAGTATGATGGTCTGTGTGCGCCCGGGTATGGTAAACTGGCTGCGCAGTTCGGCTGCTGCTGCCAGGAAGGAGGATATGCCAGGGGTGATATGGTAGTGCATGTGGTGGCGGTCGAAGTATGCCATCTGTTCCTGTATGGCACCGAAGATGCAGGGGTCACCGGTGTGAAGTCGTACTATGAGTGCTCCGCGGTCGTACCACTCCTTCATCAGCTGGCATTGCTCGTCTAGGTTCATGTCGGCGCTGCTGCGCACCACGGCTCCTGCACGGGCGCAGAGCGTCAGTTCGCGTGGCACCAATGAACCGGCATATAGTATGAGGTCAGCTTGCTCCAGCAGTCGGCGACCGCGTACCGACACCAGGTCGGGGTCGCCAGGACCGGCACCCACTATCTCTATGTGTCCCCCTTGTCGACGTGCGTACTGTCTGTCTATGGCCACAGCCACGGTGTAGTGCTCACCCTTTCGTTTGGTCATCACCAGCGGACCGTAGTCGCTGCCCAGTATGGCGGCAGCCTCGCACACGCTGGCAGTGCCCACATGACTAGCAACCACGCTGCTAGGCGTGGGCACCGTCACGGCATCCAACTGTTCCGCAGTGTAGAAAGTCACGTCCTCGCCTTCCGCCTTCATCAGTGCTACAAGAGGCTCGTCGCTCTTCACGTCGATGGTGCACCAGCGTGCTATGGCCTCCGGACTTATGCCTGCCTCGCTCACCGCCTGTGCTATCTGTGAGGGTATCTCCCTGTAGTCGGCAGGATGATGAGCCAGTCCGAAACCAGCCACTGCTACGCGCGGTATGTAATGCAGCACCTGCACACCCTGTGGCAGACAATGGTTGAAGGGCGAGACCATGATTAGCAGACTGAAGCGGTCGGGGCTTACTTCGATTATGTCGTGCACCACAGTGACGTGTGGCGGTAGTGAGCGCTCCAGGTAGTCGGTGCCCGCATCGTGCACCTCGAGCAGCAAGGCTGTGGGCCGATGCTGCGTGTGCGCGAAGATGCACTTGTTCGTGTCGGTACCAGCAGCCACCGTCCATCCGTAGCGGGAAGCCAGTGTGTCGAGTGGCCACAGGTCATCGAGGTCGCTCAGTGTCGTGATGACAGGTGTGGCACCTATGGCTGCTGCTACCAGTCGGCACAGGTCGTTGGCCCCCCCCACATGTCCGCTGAGCACCGACACCACATGGTGTCCGCGTGAGTCGACGCAAACCACGGCGGGGTCGCTGTGCTTGTCTTCTATGTATGGTGCTATGGTGCGCACGCAGATGCCCATGGCACCCACGAAGATGAACTGTCGGCAGTCGTGCCACTGTTTGCCCACCTCGCCGCGTGCTATCTCTATGGCGTTTAATTCGTGGAGCAGGGTATCGGCTGTTGCCCGACCACTCTCGCCGCTTACTATTATGGCTGTTTTCTGCATTTCAGTATCTCTATGGTATTATAATCGTTGATGGTCACCCGCAATGGCTCATCCATGACGAGACGGAGTTGCTGGCAGGCTTCGGTAAACAGTTGTCTACTGCCGTCGGTCACGCTGTTCATCACCATGCACCCTCCGTAGTTGAGCAGTGGCAGCATACGCGCCATTATCTCTTTCAGCCGGCCTCCGTGACCGCCTATGAACACGGCATCGGGGCGTGGCAGGTCATCGAGCGGCACTTCCGTGGCATCACCCATGCGCACTATGATACCCGGTGCACCGAAGTGGCGGGCATTGGTCTCTATCAGTTGTTCACATTCGGGTCTTATCTCGAAGGCCACCACCGTGAGGTGTGGGTACAGCAGCCGGGCTTCTATCGAGATGCTGCCAGTGCAGAACCCCACGTCCCACAGCACCTGCCTGTCGTATAATTGTAATGCCTGAAGGGAAAGCAGACGTATGGGCATCTTGGTTATCATGCGCTCTCTGCCGTGTAGCAGGGCAAACTCCCCGTCGGGCAGTCCACAGCGGCGGTGGCGGTGCTCGGTAGTGGTTAGCAGCAGGCAGCAGGGCTGTTGCCATTCCCTCTCCGCTGCCTCATGCAGTGTCACTGTGGTCACGCGCTCCTCATGGGGGTGACCTAAGTGTTCGCCCACGTGCATCGTATAGTTATCGTAGCCATAGTAGAGCATCCTGGAGGCTATGGCGGCGGGAGTATGCTGCCTGTCGGTGAGCACCCCTATCTTCTCCTGCCGCTCTATGAGTGCGCGGTCGAAGAGTGGCCATGGCCTGCCCGTGAGCGATACTATATGCATGTCGTGATAGGGTAGCACCAGCCGGTGGGCCAGCATCTGCAGTGAGTTGAATGTGGGATAAACTACAATCTCTGCCTCTGGCAAGAGACGGCGTAGGGTGTTGGCGAAACCGAAAAACAGGGGGTCGCCGCTGGCAAACACCACCGTCTCGGGTTCCTCGTAGCTGGCAATGACGTCGGCCACGGGTGCAGTGATGTCTATCCACTGTGCGCCTTTGGGCAGGAGAGGTGCCACTATGTCATGGTGGCGCTTGCCGCCGGAGAACACCCGTCCCTGGCTTATCACTCGCAGCACCTCGGGGGTGAAGAAAGGCTGCGTGCTGTCTGTTATGCCGATGACGTAAAATCTCATAGGTCGCGTCCGGGTTTCAGGTCCTTGGCATCGTCAAAGCAGAGGATGGCATTGCAGAGTGTGGCAGCCAGGTTGCTGCCGCCCTTCCGTCCCTCTACAATGATTTTTGGTATATGGTGGAAGGGTTTCACCATGTGTTTTGATTCGCACACATGTACAAACCCCACGGGAGCGGCGATGATGCCTGCCGGCTGTGCCTTGCCCTGGCGTATGAGCAAGCACAGTTCCATGAGTGCCGTAGGGGCATTGCCGAAAGCAAAGAGGGCATCGGGGTGCTCTGCCACAGCCAGACGTATGCCTGCCTGTGTGCGAGTGATACCCTCATGCTGTGCCATCTCTGCCACACGCGGGTCGGCAAGGTAGCATTTCGCCTCTACGCCCAGTCGCTGCAGTGCCCCCTTGCGTATGCCGCTCACCACCATGGTCACATCGGTGATGATGGTGGTGAGAGTGCCGTCGGCCACCTTTGCGTACAACTGTTCCACGGCCTCTGGGTCGGTGTACAGTATCTTCTCCATGTCAAAGTCGGCCGTGGTGTGTATGGCGTGCAGCAGCGCCCATTTATGTCCTATGGGCAGGTCTTTGTTGGTGAGCTCACCCTCTATGGTGCGAAACGACTCCATCATAATCTGCTGGCCGGGTTTAGTGTCGCCCTCCTCCTCTTCACGGTAATATCCGCGAGGTGTGATGAGGCGTCCGTCGTCGGCATACGACTGTGAGTTGCCTATGATGATGACAGTGAACATATCCACCTGCTCCACATCCATTGCAGCGAGTGTGGTCACCGTCACCTGCTGTTCCTCTCGTCCTGCCTGCCGCACCAGTCCCACGGGTGTGGTACCTGCCCGGTGCATGAGGAAGAGTTCGCGCAACCGTTCCAGTTGCCAGTAGCGACCATGCGACCGGGGGTTGTATACAGCGGTCACGAAGTCGGCTGTGGCGGCTGCCACTATGCGTCGTTCTATCACGCTCCACGGCGTCATAAGGTCGCTAAGCGAGATGAGGCATAGGTCATGGCCGATGGGTGCTCCGAGTAGTGATGCTGCTTTTTGGAAGGCCGATATGCCCGGCAGCGATATCACCTCTATGTCGCTCTGACGACGGCGCTGCATCTCCAATACCAGGGGGGTCATGCCATATATGCCGGCATCGCCCGAAGAGATGACCACCACCGTCAGTCCCTTCTCTGCCAGGAGGAAGGCCTGTTCGGCACGGTCCACCTCGCGGCGCATGCCCGTGTCCACACACTGGCAGTCGGGACGCAGCCAGGGTTTCACAAACTGGAAGTAGTATTTGTATCCCACCACGGCATCGGCCATGGATAGAGCCTGTTGCACTGCGGGAGTGACATCCTGTGGGTCGCCGGGACCAATGCCGGCCACTATGATCTTGCCCATGGTAATGAGATGTATTGTTATTTGATTTTCAGTTTCAGACCCACCACCAGCATCCTGCCTGGGGTGAAGAGCGCGTATTTACGGTTGGTGGAGTCGATACGGCGGTCCACACGGTCGAAGATATTGTCTATGCCGATGCTGGGTTCTATGATTGCCCACTTCACCAGGTCGAGGGTGTGTGTGGTGTTGATATTCCACACTCCGTAGCCCGGAGCATCCTCGTAGTCTGGATAGCAGGTGCGACTCTGCAGGCGGCCGTTCACGTTCACGTTCATGGCATACTTGCCCCATACGTGGTGGTAGTTGGCGGCTATGGTTGCGGCGTGGCGTATGCTGCGCTCCAGTTCGGTCCACTCATCACCGCTCTTGCTGCGGGCGTATGCGTAGTTGTAGTGTGCAGAGATGTTGAAGCCGCTGAACACGTTGTACGACACGTTCACCTGCACGCCCTTCACGTCGCCCTTGTCGCTGTTGCGGTACAGCGAGTAGCGTTCCAGTTTTGCAGCCTGTTCATCCGTCATCTCTGGAAATTCGGTGCGTAACATTGCCAGTGATGCTGCATCCACGTCAATGTTCTCACGCACCACCATGTCGTTGATGCGGTTCATGAATCCGGTTATGCTTACGGCTATCTGGGAGTTGCGATATTCGGCATTGAGTGCCAGGTAGTGGCTCTTCTCGGGTTCCAGTGAGGTGTTACCAAAAATAATCTGCGGTTTGCCGCGGTTTACAGAGAAGTAATGGTAATACAGTTCATCGAGTCCGGGAGCGCGGAATCCGGCTGAGTAGGTGGCACGCAGGCGCACGTTGCCGGGTGCGTACATCAGCGTGACTTTGGGTGTGAGGTGGTTGTTGAATGTCTCGTGGTGAGTGAAGCGCAGTCCTGCGGTCACTGACAGGTTTTTAAGCAACTGCTGTTCGTGCTGTGCGTATGCTGCCAGTGTGTACACGTTTTGGTGTATGTCGCCCGAGGTGGCGGTGAGGAAGTCTTTGCGCCAGTCGGCACCCACGATGGTGGTGGAGTGTGGCAGCAGACCCAGAATGGCTTTCATTTCCGCCTCGGTGGAGTGTTGCTTCTTCGACTGTACGTAGTCGCCCACGGCATAGTCCTTCGTCGCTACGTCATACTCCTTGCCGTAGCGGAAGCGGTCATCGGAGAAGTTGGCCTGCAGCGAGTTGCGGCTGTCCATCTTGTATATGCCGCCCAGGGTGAGGCGCAGTCCCTTGTAGCGCATCTCATAGTCGGTACCGCCACCTATGTCCTCACGCGTGTCGGGACGGTCGGTTATCTTGTACGAATAGTCGATGCCGGCATTGAAAGCCCACTGTTTGTTTGGACTGTAAGTGAACTTCTGGCCAAGCACGCTGGCGCGGTAGCCAGTGAAATAGGGTGCTATGGTGCGTTGTGTCTCGGTGTCGGAGCCCTTCACGTATTCCAGGTCCTGCGTCTGGTAACTGTTGGCGCGGTCGTGTGAGAACGAGGTGTAAGAGCCAAAGCCGTTGGTGAATATGTCGAGGGTGACATTCTCCGTAAGCACGCCGTGACCCGAGATGCGGGTGTCACTCGTCGCGCTTATCAGGTCGGAGGTGGGCTGGTCGGTGATGATATTGATGACACCTGCTATGGCATCGCTGCCATAGAGTGACGAAGCTGCACCGTCGAGCACCTCTATACGTTTTACCCGAGCCATGTTGATGCGGTTCAGGTCTACGTTGTTGGATATGTCGCCCGTAATTTTCTGACCATTGACAAGTATGAGTATATACTTGTTGCTCAGACCGTTGAGTCTGAGGAATGAACCCATGGAGTTGGGTGCCATGGAGAGTTGGGGCATCATCTTGATGAGTGCCCCGTCGAGGGTTGTGATACCCTGTTCGTGCATCTCGGCAGAGGTGAGCACGTGTACTGGTGTGGCTGTAGACTTCAGTCGTTGATGGTGGCCGGAGCCTGTCACCACCACGGGGTTCAGGTTGTACGTGCGCTGCACGGCTGCCTGTTCACTACTTTCGCTTTTGTGAATCTGCGAAAAAGCAGTGCTCCCCAATGTGAGGAGCACTGCACACAATGCTATTGTTCTTTTTTTATTCATAATCTAAAAATTACTCCTCAGATGCGGTGGTGGGAGTAGAGAGGGCCTCATCGGTGCCCAGTTTGTCAATGGCCTCCTGAGTGTGGTTCATCCACAACTGGCGTACGGCAGCACGCTCAGCCAGAGCTGGTATGTACCCATCGCCGCTCTTGTAACTGCGCCAGCAGGGAGTGGTGAAGGTGGTCTCGTAGGCTTGAGTTTCTATGCCTTCGGCATTGAACAGAGAGTACCAGCTCTCATCGTCTTCGGGGTCAGACATGTCGTTGTGAGCGTGGTCACCGGCGATAGACATCAGAGGATAGAGCTGAGCCTTGGTAGAGCTGTTGGCAGCGTATGTGGTAGTGACAGGCACGTCGCCAACTTTATAGAGGAAGGTTCCGCCCTTGATGTGCTTGAGCACGTCCTCAGCGTATGTGTCTTCCATGTCCACGGTGCCCACGTAGTAGTTCTGGTTGATAGTGCGCAGGTAGTTTTCCAACTGCAGGTAGCGGATGTTGCCACCGTAGTAGTCGTAACCTTCGGGGTTGCCATGACCCATGAAGGCCACGATACCCTCCTCAACGGCTGCCTTGATGTCGCTCTCTTGGTTGAGCACAACAGCCAGATTCTTGGCATCGCCCTCTTCGGCCATCAGCGGAGTGCCAACCACCACATTGCGGTCCAGACTCTTCATATACTCATCGGTGAAGTCGTTGTTGCGGTTGTTCATGAAGTCCTTCACGTATGTGTCGCGCACGCGGCGATATTCCTCACCGGGTATCACCTGCAGCGACTGTACCACCACCTGCTTGTAGCCGGCCAGACCGATGGCAGTGAGCCAGTGCTCGGGATCGTAGTAGTCCTTGGGAGCTACATTCTCACCGGCACGGGCGTTGTTGATACAAATAGCGGAAGAGAAAGAGAGATATACGTCATAGCTGGGGAACTTACTCTTGTATTCGCTCACCACCTTGTCGAAGGTGTCGTAGGCCTGCTCCCATGTGGAACCGAAGGCCACGAGAAGTATAACCCTGTTTTGAGTCTTGTGTGACTGGACGTAGTTGTTCACTTCCTTCTGATAACGGTCGTAGTTGGACTGAACGTTGATGTCGTCGTCATCATCGCCACAAGCGGTGAAGGTCATGCTTGCGATAATAGCCAGCATGGCAATCATAATAGATTTAATCTTGTTCATTGTTTTGTGAGTTTAAATTAGTTTTGTATTTGTTAGATAGCTTTTTGCCTCGGTTTAGTTTCACGTTGACCGACACGTAGACTGTGCGCCCTGGCGTGGTGGTGCCCAGGTGCAGGCCATGCGGCGTGCGGTCCACATAGTCGAAGATATTGTCCATACCGGCTTCTATGCGCCAGTTCTTGCCCAGTTGGTGTGTGGTGCTCAGTCGCCACAGGTTGTATCCCTTTCCATCACCGTCAATCTGGTAGTAGCGCTTGCTGGAGATACGTCCGTAGAGTCCCAGTCCCAGTCGGTAGAACTTGCTCATGTCGTGCTGCCAGGTGACGTAACAGTTGGCCTTGTGGTGTGCCGTGCCGTCGATGGTCACACGGAGCATCTGTTCGTGGTCGCTGTCATACTGATGCGCCACGGTGTTGAGGTAACTGTACGAGCCACCCGCGGTGAAGTCTCGTCCCTGGTAGCGCACAGTGAAGTCAATGCCGGTGGTCTTGGCATCCTCCATGTTCTGATACTGTCGCACACGCACCGGGTCGTACTGTATTATCAAGTCGCCAGGTGCCTCACTTGTAGGAATGGTGACCAGTGTTATCATGTCGTCTACTCGGTTATAGTAGGCAGAGAGTGTCATGGTGCACTTGCCCAGAGTGTACTCTCCGCTCACGGCGAAGTAGTTGCTGGTTTGGGCCTTCAGGTCCTCGTTACCTAGATACAGGTACACACCGCTCATGTTGCGCACGTACTGGTAGTGCAGTTCCTTTGGGGTGGGAGTTTTGTATCCCTGGCTCCATGTCGCCCTCAGTCGCCAGTCGCCCAGTTTGTACATGGCCGACACCTTGGGCGTGAGTCGTGTGCCGAAACCCTGGTTGCATGTCAGTCGCAGTCCGCCGGTCACCTGCAGTGCATTGGTGGCGTTCCATTCGTCCTGCACATAAACGGCCATGGTCTGGTCGTCAGCATCCCCACCTTTTACACGCATGGGAGCCTTGAGCCAGTCGTAGCGGTAGTCGGCACCGGCACTCAACTGCTGTCGGAAGGGTAGTGGGAAGATACCTTTGAGCGATACCTGAAGCAGTTGCTGGTCGCTTTGCAACTGTTCGTCGCCCGGGTAGTAGGGATAGTAGTTGGTGAAGTGGCCGCGGTCGTAGCCATCGGTCAGTGTCACCTGGGTGAAGGTGTAGTAATAGGCGTGGCGCTTCCAGTCGGCATCAAGGGTAAGTATGCTGCCCCCGTCCATCTTCCATTTGCCGCCTACCGAGGCTGACGCATTATGGTAGAGCAGGTCCCACGTCTTCACGTCAACTCCCGGGTGGTGTCCGCTAGGGCGGTATATGCGTTTGCGGTATGCACTGCCGTCGGCATACAGTTCTATCTTCGGGGTAAGCATATAGGTGAGTCGCTCGCTAATCTGCCAGTTGGTATGGCGATTCACTGTCTTGTTGCGCGAGTCGGTGATATGATACTCCGTTTGCTGTATGGCCTCTTCGGCGGTGTTCTGCCAACCGTCGGAGTGCTGTAGTTGGAAATTGGTGTAACTGTACAACTTGCCGTAGTTGAGAGCCAGACCATCGTGCTGCCTAATGTCACCGTACGACCCTACGCGAGTGGTGTTCTCCGCCATCAGGCCCTGGTCGCGATGCTTCACTGTGATGATATTGATGACTCCCGCTATGGCATCACTGCCATAGAGAGCGCTCGATGCACCCTTTACTATCTCTATATGGTCTATGTTGTGTGGGTCGATGAGCGAGAGGTCGTTCTCGCCGCCGTTGTCGCCATGCAGTCGTCTGCCGTCCACGAGTATGAGCACGTAGGCATTGCCCAGACCGTTCATCTGTAGGTGCGAGCCCATGTCGTTCTCGTTGAAGTCGAAACTGGCAGACAGGCCGGAGAGAATATCCTCTATGCTGCGTCCTGCAAATTGTTGTAGTTGCCTATGACTGATGACCTCTGTTTGCACAGGGGCGTTCTTCAGCAGGTGCTGTGTGCCGGTACCCGTCACCACTACCTCTTGCAGACTGTCGGTACGCCACACGTCGTTTTGCGCTCCGGCAGTGCCCATGGCACCAAGTGCCAGCAATGCTACTGTCAGTCTTAGGTTCATAAATTTAGGTTTCGCATCCTATCACGCTTATCCTGAGCGTGCATGCTTCTGTCATTCTTATGGCTCTCAGGCAGGTATTCTGACTCTCCCCTGTCTGCCCTGCCTTCCCGACCTTGTGTCAGTGGCGTTATACGGGCAGGCATGTATAATGAGGATAACAGCTGCAGGAACAGTTCCGGACTCGCACCGGATTCCCTTACATCTGAGCGACGTCGGCCGCTCGATTGCCATTGTGCCTGTACGCAAAAATACGCTGCAAATGTACAACTTCTTTGGGATATATTGCACAATTATCCGTTTTTTTTTAATTTTGCCCCAAAATTGTAATACGATGGCACACACACCGCAGTTTCTTATAGCCGCCCCCACCAGTGGTTCGGGCAAGACCACAATAGCACGTGGACTGATGGCATTGTATGTGGCCAAGGGCTACGCAGTGCAGCCATACAAGTGCGGTCCCGACTATATTGATACCAAGTTTCATGCCGCCGTATGCGGTCGCCCCAGCATCAATCTCGACACCTTCATGGCCACTCCCGACCATGTGAGACAGTTGTTCTACCGCTATGCAGAGGGGGCAGACATACGTATCATAGAGGGTATGATGGGACTGTACGATGGTTATGAGCGCGATGAGGGCTCTTCAGCGCAGGTGGCCAGAGTGCTCGATGTGCCAGTAGTACTGGTGGTGGATGCCCGCTCGGCAGCCTACTCCATGGCAGCACTTATAGACGGCTTCATTCACTTCCGCCGCGCACCCCGCTTCGCGGGTGTGATATTTAATAAGGTGGGAAGCGAGCGTCATCAAAGCATGCTGAGCCAGGTGTGCGAAGACCTGCAGGTGGAATGTCTGGGCATGTTGCCAAAGAACGACAGCCTGGAGCATGGTTCACGTTACCTGGGACTGGACTTCAGTCATCAGGCTGCCGTGGCACCGCTGATATCACTTATAGAAAAA
>OMSQ01000147.1 GCA_900313805.1 uncultured Prevotella sp.
CGTCGATGCCCGCCTCGTTCAGACATCGTGTGAGCGAGGGGAAAATAAAGAAAAAGCAGAGCATGGAGATGATGCCCAGATACCCGAAAGCAGCGTTCATAGTGAGGTAGTAGAGCACGGCATTTGCCAGTGTGACAATGCCGAGGAGCATCATCCTTATGGTGCCCCACTTTGCCAGCGCCTTGGTGTGGTGCGAGGCGAGTTGTGCCTTGACTGCACGGAAATGGAAGAGTCTGAGCACCAGTGGTATGGTGCAGAGGGTGAGGAGTTCCATGACCGTGGCGCTGATGAAATTGAAATTGACGTCGTCGGCCTTTGCTCCTGTTGTGATGACGCCGCACTCGCAGAGTATCACCAGTCCCCAGGTCAGCACCATGAAAATGGTGAAGAGGGTGAGGAGCAGGTTTTTGACCTTCAGCACTTCTTTTATCTGTATCATTTTGTTTTGTTTTATCACACATCCCCCGCCCCCCTCTATCTTAGAGGGGGAGGTTTGGTTTGGTTAGTGGGCGTAGGGGATGCGGTTGATGATGGAGCGGCCGAGAGTGACCTCGTCGGTGTATTCCAGTTCATCTCCTACGGAGATGCCACGTGATATTACGGAGAGCGTGGCTGGGGTATGAGCCAGTTTCCTGGAGATATAGAAGCAGGTGGTGTCGCCCTCCATGGTAGATGCCAGTGCGAATATCACCTCCTTCACCTGTTCTCGCTGCACCCTTTCCACGAGCGCGTCGATGGTGAGGTCTGCCGGTCCGATGCCGTCCATGGGTGAGATGATGCCCCCGAGCACATGATAGAGTCCACGGTACTGCTGAGTCTTTTCTATCGCCATCACGTCCTGTATGTTCTCCACCACACACACCGTAGAGGCGTCGCGGTGGTGGTCAGAGCAGATGCTGCACACGTCGTCATCGCTGATGTTGTGGCAGCGGGAGCAGAACTTCACCTCCTTTTTCATGCGCTGTACCGCCTCGGTGAACTGGCTGACGAACTCATCGTCCTGTCGCAGGAGGTAGAGCACAAGGCGCAGTGCCGTCTTGCTCCCTATGCCGGGCAGTCTGCTGAACTCCTCCACCGCCCTGCCCAGCAGAAGCGAGGGAAACTGTCTCTCCATATTGAGAAAACAGGCTTAGAAGTACACGCCCACGCCCACCTTGAGGCCCACGGTAGAGTAGTTGCTGTGGTCCTTGAACGACTGCTGGTAGTAGAGCGCCGGTTCCACGGTGACGAAGCGGTTGATGAAGAAGGCATAACCCACCTCCACACCAGGCATCACGTCATTGTAGTTCTTGTTGGAATGAACGAACTTCACGTTTGCTCCGAGGAAGATACCGTTTTGCAGGATGTAGTATCTGCCACCCACGCCTATCGACAGCACGTCGGGTATATCCTTTCCGCGTCCCTGATAGTCCAGGTCGGCAGTGGCCATGATGTTGTCGAGCAGGAAGTAGCCGCCGTTGGCCTGCAGTCCCAGACTGAGGTCGTCCATTCCGCGGTAACTGAGGTTCAGTCCGGTGAGCGAGGCACCTACATATTTCTTACCTTTTTCGAACTGAGCGTTGGCAGTGAGAGTGAGAGCCAGCGCCATGATCAGCATAGCGATTTTTTTCATAATAGATATATTTAATTGGTTATTATATCATGAGGATTAACACTGTATTTCCTGTACCATGCGAAGAACCACACCAGAGCGATGACCAGGCATAGGGCTCCGAGCGGATAGCCGATGCTCGTATCGAGGTGCAAGGCCTGTGGGCTGACGAATAGGAACGTTGAACACACGGTGGTCATGAACAGGGCTGGTATGAGCGACACGTAGAAGGGTTTCTTGCGCTGCACCAGATAGACCGTGATAGTCCAGAGCGTGAACACCGAGAGCGTCTGGTTGGACCATCCGAAGTACTGCCATATAGTATTGAAGCCGTTGGGGTTTTCCATCTGCCAGATGAGCAGGAGTATGGAAACGGCGAACATGGGCACTGAAATATAGAATCGCTTGACGATGCTACGCTGCGAGAGGTGCAGGGCTTCAGCGATGATGAGACGTGCACTGCGGAATGCCGTGTCGCCGCTGGTGATGGGAGCAGCCACCACGCCGAGTATGGCGAGAATGCCGCCTACCATGCCCAGCCATCCGTTGCACACCTGCTTCACCACGTCGGGAGCA
>OMSQ01000063.1 GCA_900313805.1 uncultured Prevotella sp.
CCATCATGTGCTCTGCCACAGCCACTATGCTGGCGGCCATTTCCTCCATTATACCGCAACTGTATATGGCATCGTTGTACTGCATCACCACAGAGGGTGAACCGTCTCTGTTCTCAATGTTGACGGCCAGTTTAAACTTCGCCTTGTCCAGATTGAGCAACTCAATGTCGCGCAGTGCAGGCATATCAATATTGTCTATCACACCTATCTGGTATCCAAACAGTATCTGTGGCTGGAAGCCATAGTCGGCGGCTATGCGTGCAAAGGGATATTTCTCATGTTCTATCACTCCGGCAAACACGTCGGCACTGGCCTTCACAAACTCGCTCACGCTGACATCGTCGATAGTGATGCCAAGGGGCAGGGTGTTGACAAACATGCCCACGGTCTCGGCGGTGCGTATGTCGCTGCGCCCGTTGCTTATGGTAGAGAGATACACGCTGCGGTTGTTGGTGTAGCGTGACACGGTATAGAAGATGGCAGCCAGCATCATGGCAGCGGGAGTGACGCCCAACTGACGTGAGAAAGCAGCCACCGCATCGAGGTCGAAGGGCACTACCACATCCTGTTTCATGCCATCCTGGGGATTACCCATCAGGTCGGCAGGCACCTCACTGGCACTCTCGAAGTCGGAGAGCAACTGTGCGAAATACTGCCGGTTGGCCTCGAAGCCCTCGGACTCCTCAAACCGCTTCTCATCGGCTGCATACTGTGCAAAGGTGTATTTCTCACGCTCTATCTGCCGGCCGTTGAGAGCCTGGGCCAGCTGTATGCGCAGGGTGTTGACGGAATCTCCGTCGGCCACAAGATGATGGAAGTCGGCAAACAGGCAGATTTCATCTTCGGTAGTGACCACGGCAAACCTGTATAACGGTCCGCTGGACAGGCGGAAGGGGTGCACGAAGGCCTGCTTGTATTCCTCCAGTTGTGCGGCGGTCATTTCCTGCTGGTCCACCACTGCCTTACGGTCTTCATTGGGCACCTGCATCACACCTTCGTCGGTCATCTCAAAGTGTGTGTTGAGAGCCGGATGTGCATCTACGAAAGCGGTGAGGGCGGCAACCAGCCTGTCGACGGTCATCCCCTTTCTGTCAAAGCGGTACATCACCGGTATGTTGTAAGTGATGTCGGCGGGATTCTTTATGCACTCGAAATACACACCTGTCTGAGCGAAGGTGAGCGGGGCAGCAGACAGGCTCTCCTCGTGCTGAGGTTCTGCGGCCTGTTCTGCCGGTGCGGCACCACCCTCCATCCACTGTGTCAGTATCACGTTCTCTATGTCCTGAAGTGAACTTGTCTTGGCCAGTCGCTTGGCATCGAGCAACACACCGTATTTCTTGTTAGCCTGCACTGCCAGTTTGATAGCAGATATGGAGGTCAGTCCCACATATCCCAGTACGGTGGTGATACCAAAGTCCTTAGTGCCCACTATGGCGGCTATCATCTCGTGCAGTTCCTCTTCAAGCTTGTTCAGCGGAGCATTGATCACCTCCTCTGCCTCAGCCTTCTTCTCTGGCTTGGGCAGTGCCCGCTTGTCCACCTTCTGGTTCTGGTTGAGTGGTATCTTGTCTATCTGCATGGTCACAGCCGGCACCATGTAGGGCGGTTTCTCCTCGAGTATGAAATCGTTGAGTGCCTCGATGTCCACAGGCTCGTCGCTCACCACGAAGGCGGCTATGTACTTGCCGCCGGAGGGCTCGTCGTAGGCCTGCACCGTGGCGTCTTTTATGCCGGGGAATTCGCGAATGATGGCCTCCACCTCTTTCAGTTCCACGCGGAATCCGCGTATCTTCACCTGTCCGTCTCTGCGGCCCACGAACTGTATGTTTCCGTCGGGCAGGTAGCGCACGATGTCGCCTGTGCAATACACGCGGTCATATTTCGGATCCTGACAGAAGGGGTTGTCTTTGTACACCTCGGCTGTCTTCTCGGGACGGTTCAGGTATCCGCGCGACACCTGCGGACCAGCCACCCACAGTTCGCCACTGGCACCGGCGGGCAGACGATGTCCGTACTTGTCCACGATGTAGAGTTTAGTGTTTATGCATGCTTTGCCTATGGGTATGTTCTGGCGCTTGTCGTGTACCAGATAACGAGTCACGTAGCAGATCGTTTCTGAAGGGCCGTAAGCATTCATCAGGGTGTACTGCATTGGTGGTGTCAACGACGAGAGTTTCTCGCCACCAGTCATCAGGAAATGGAGACAGTGGTTTTCTATGCTTGTAGCAAACTGATACGCCACCTGTGTGGTCATAAAGGTATGAGTGATGGCATTGCTCTCGAGATAGTCGTTGAGTGCCACGAGATCCAACCTGAGTTCCTCGGGCACGATATAAAGTTCGGCACCAGCGGTGAGTGTGGCGAACAGCTCCATGGGCGAGGCATCGAAACCGAAACTGGCGTATGCCGCCACCTTGCAGTCGTCGAGCACATGCATGGTGTGCTGGTGCATGTGGCAGAAGGCCACCCAGTGTCTGTGTTCCGACATGCCGCCCTTGGGCACTCCTGTAGAACCGCTGGTATAGATGAGGGTGACAAGCGATGTGGGCAGGGGGTCGTGCAGGGTCTTCGGGTCACATTCGGGCAGTGAGGCCAGATCCTTGGTGAGCAGCACCTCGCCCTCGTATTCGTCCATGATGGGGCGCAACTCCTCGTCGGCTATGAGCAGGCGGGCACCTGTGTCCTTGGCCATGAAGTTGAGACGGTCTTTCGGGTAACTGGGGTCGAGGGGCTGGAAGGCGCAACCGGCCTTCATCACGCCGAGGGAGGCTATGGCCATCCACTCGCAGCGCGGTATGAGTATGGCCACCACATCCTCCAGACCTAAGCCCTTGGATGCCACGTAGCCTGCTATGCGGTCGCTGAGGTCGTCTACCTGACGGTAGGTGTAGCGCTTGTCCTTGAACACCACAGCCAGCTTGTCGGGCGTTGCCTGTGCCTGGCGGCGGAAGAGCGACACCAGGGTCTGCGTGTCGTCGTATGGGTCATCGGTATTGTTGAACCCGTCGAGCAGCACCAACTGCTCCTCATCTACTATGCTGATGTCGCGCAACAGAGTGGCAGTGAGGAAACCCTTCACCACGGCCTCATAGCTGTGCAACAGTTGGTCGATGAAGTCGCGGCTGTATTCATTGCTGTTATACTCGGCCTTGATATGATAGTGTCCGTTGAGAATGAATGCCTTCAGGTATAGTGAGTTCTCGGTGGTGCTGTTCACCAGTCGTATGGTCTTCATAGGTTTGCCGCAGAGTGTCTCGTCGGCGAACATCATGCCATGCCAGGCGAAGCAGGTGTTCGACTGCAGGCCCAGGTCGTTGACCACATCGGTGAAGGCGTAGGCCTCGTGGCTGCGCACGCCACCCATCTGGTCCTGTCCGGCACGGAGGAAGTCGAGCACCGTGGTGTCGTCGGTGAACTTGCAGTACACGGGCAGTGTCTTCACCGTCATGCCCACCGAGTGAAGGAAGCGCTTGTCGGAACGTCCGTTGTATATGGTGGTGAAGAGCGACTGCTGTTCGCCGTTGTACTTGGCCAGCAGGAAGGAGTAGGCCGAGGTGAAGAAGTTGCTCTTGAAGATGCCGTTGTCCTTGCAGAAGCGGTCCACGGCACTCATGTCCACGGTGAGCACCCTCACCATAGAGTCCTCGGAGTGTTCCTTTATCTCCAGGTCGGGTGTGATGGGCGTGAAGAGGTCGCCATAGTCAAACTCCTTGGCATACCACTGCTTTGCCTCGTCGAAGGCCTCGCTCTGGCGCAGCTGCATCTCTGCCTCTGCCACCTCGGCCATGGTCAGCTGTTCGGGAGCCAGGGCCTCGCCTGCGTATGCCTTCTCCACATCGGCGAGCATCACCTTGAGCGTGGTGCCGTCGCCTATGATATGGTGTATGTCGAGGAAGAAGTAGTAGTGCTCTTTGTCATGGAGCAGATGTATGTGAAACAGTCTGCCACCCACGAGCTGGA
The DNA here is from genome assembly GCA_900313805.1 of uncultured Prevotella sp. Lineage (GTDB taxonomy): Bacteria > Bacteroidota > Bacteroidia > Bacteroidales > Bacteroidaceae > Prevotella. The sequence goes on from OMSQ01000063.1 coordinate 3,961, forward strand.
AGGGCACGATGAGGGTCTGCTTCAACTCTTCAATGTCATCGGTCTCTTCTACAGCGAGTGTGAAAGTATCGCTATCATCGATACTCTGGAATGGTTCGCCGTCGTCGCCCTGGCCTATATGGGTGAAGAGCGTGGGGTGCGCCGCCACTGCCGTCTCGATGGCACGGGCCAGACGGTCACCGTCCAGACTGCCGTCGAGCACATAGAGGTAAGGCAGATTGTAGCGAGGTTCACCCTCAAAACCTATACACTCGGCATATATGCCGTACTGTACTTTAGATAAAGGTGCTTTTGTAATCATTGCCGTTTATTGTTGTTTTGTTCGTTTATTACCATTTGGTGTAGAAGAGGCGTGGGGTGATATCCAGTTCCAGCCATCCCCAGCGCAGCGTGCCATCACCTGAAGAGCGCTTGAGCTTGTTCATGGTCTCAGTGCCGTTCATGAAGGAATAGCCCAGAGTAACACTCACATCCTTCATAATCTTGTAAGTGGTCTCAAACTCTATCTCATAGCCCAATGACTTGTCCATATTAGCCAATTTGGTGCCCATGGCCAGATAGTGACCTGTAAGGCTCATATCAAGTCCTTTCACAGGTGATACATGACCGCCTAGGAATGCGTTTTGCAAACCGGGGGTGAAGCCGTTGACGTATGTGCTGACATAGAAGAAGTCCATGGCACCGTAGAATTTGTGGTGGGTGCCGTAGATGGGGTTGAAGCCTCTGATAACATCGTGGTAAACCACGCCGATGGCTCCTTTGGGCGGCACGGCGAAATACTTGTCGCCACTAAGGGCGTCGTAGCCGGCCCAGAAGCCGTAGGTGGGAGCAGGGTCGTAACTCACCTTGCCACTGGCGAGCCATGCGTCAATCTTGATGCCATACTCTGAATTGCCAAACTGCCTGTAGTAAGAGCCCTCGACGGTCCAGTGCTCTGGCGCATATTTCACGTATCCGCCCAACAGCTGCTGCCACTCTGTATGGGCGTTCACGCCCTTCTCTCCAGCCTGCATACCCACGTTCATGAAGAGCACTGATGCTCCCAGAGGCACGTGGGGCACATCATAGTGATACCACACGGTGTGCATGGTCTTGTAGGGCAGCATGCCGTTCTCATAGTATGTGTGACCCTCGACCATGTTGGCAGGATTCTGGTTGTAGCAGAGTATCAGGTGAGCACGATGGCCGTGACCCTCGTAGCCCAGTTTCAGCGCATCATGCTTGAAGGCCAGCATCTCCCAGTCGTCGGAACCGATGATACGCTCATCGTCGTACGACAGCAGCTGACGGCCTATCTTGGCGAAGAGACCATTCTTGGCTGTCAGTTGAGCCCATGCCTCGCGCACACTGAAATTGCCTCCGCCAGAGCCGCCCCAGGTGCCGGACTGCTCCACGCATAACTTGGCCTCCAGATACGGTCGCTGGTAGCCTATGTGAAGACGGTGAATGCCAAGCACGAAATTCGATTTTTCCCCCGCAGGGTTGGCATCCGCGTCATAGAATTCTGGGGCTTCGACCTTGTAGCCGCCATTGCGTATCTCACCACGATTCACCGACTGGAGTTTCACGGTCAACTCGTTCACCTTCGTGGTATCCTCCTGTGCCGATGTTGCAATAGGCGTTACTGCAAGCAGCAACAATAGTAGTCTGAACTGTTTCATGGCATCTGAATCTGTTTTTCAGTGCGCTAAGTTACAAAAAAACATAGTTTTGTACAAAACTTTCATTTTGTTTTGTTCAAAACTATGCGAAAAAATATGTGGCAATCGCTGTCAAACGAGATTTTGCTGCTGCAGATGCAGCAACAGTCCCTGGCAGCCCTCGCTCACATCGCGCCATGTGGCCTCGAAGTTGCCCGTATACCATGGGTCGGCTACCTCGCCCGGGCGGGCGGTATAGTCCATCAGCGCACATATCTTGCCCTCAGGGTCGCCGCCTGCTATGCGTCGCATGTTGCGCAGGTTCATCTGGTCCATGCCTATCAGCAGGTCGTACTCGCCATAGTCGGCGGCTGTCATCTGCCTGGCTCTCTTGCCCTCGCACGATATGCCGTGCTCCGCAAGCTTGCGACGTGCAGGGGGATATACAGGGTTGCCTGTCTCCTCGGTGGAGGTGGCGGCAGAGGCTATGTGGAAACGATGCTGCAAGCCAGCCTCCTGCACCAGGTGCTTCATCACGAATTCCGCCATCGGACTGCGACAAATATTGCCATGACAGACGAAGAGTATCTTGTATCTGTTGTGACTCATAGTGCTATGTATTTGTGTTACGGTTTTCATCATTTTTTGTCACTCACGGTATTGGAGCCTATCCACGTCAGTCGGCGCCACAAATCCTCCAAGGGCCCGCGTGTGTGACTTCTGAACCAATAGCGTCCGAAGGCGTACTGGACGAGAACCATGGCCAGTCCGATGAGTACGGCGTAGGTGGTACCTACGAGCCGGTAGAAAGCCAGTCCGTAACCGCAGAAGATGAAACTGCCGATGATGGACTGCAACAGATAGTTGGTGAGACTCATGCGACCGAAAAAGCATAGGCTCTGAAGGGCTCTGCGCACGGGCGAGAACGCATACCACGCTGATACCACTGCCGACACAATCATCATGAGAATGAAAAGGTTGTATATGGGAGTGAGCCATTGGGTCAACCCACCAAAGTCTAAGACACTCATCACAATAACCAGGAGCAGCGACAGCGTCAGGATACGGTGCCAGATACGCAGGTGGTGCCCTTCATCATAGAAGAAGCGGTGGCGCCCCAGTTGCATGCCGAGGATGAAGAGGCAGAGCAACTGTGTGAGTCGGCCGCTGTAGACGTTGTATCTGAGATTCAGTTCGAAGCCGTATCTCAGGTTGTTGACGGCATTGTCGATGAAGGTGCCGTCCTCGTGTAGTGCGATGGTCTTATGGTATATGTCGAACAGTGTGGTATGGTCTATCGTCACCCCCGTAACCAGACAAAAGAGTTCCACGGGTTGTATGGCGAGCAGTGCTATGATGCACCACACCACTCGCGAGGGCAGATAGCTGACGGGTATGAGAAGAAGGCCGTAGACGGCATAGAGCATGAGTATGTCGCCATCGTAAAACGCCACGTTGATCAGTCCGAAGCAAAACAAGAGGCACATGCGCCAGGCGAAACGTCCGGAGAAGCTACGGCCCTTCTGCTGCTGGTTGTCGTTCATTATGTAGAAGCTCAGTCCGAAGAGCATGGCGAAGATGCCGTACATCTTGCCGCTCAGCAACCATGCCATCACGTCGCCCACCATTTGGTCGCAGGGCAGCGTGTACGCTATCGGCTCCTTGGTGAAGATGTCGAAGTGCTCCACGGCGTGAAACAGGATAATGCCTGCCACGGCAATGCCTCTCAAGGCATCGGCCACATCTATACGGGTATTGGGCAGGTTGCGGGTTTTATACATTCTTAGGGTGTGCTATCGGCGTTTGTATATATGCCAGAACTTTAAGCGACGCCAAAGGTACAAAATGTGTGAGAAAAATCAAATGAAATTAGTGTTTTTCCGAGCAAGATTATGTGAAACGTTAAGAGAGCGACCAATTGGTCGCTCTCAACCAACACAAAAACTAAACTAGACTTAATGTGACTGGGGTATTTTCACAAACACAGTCACCAGTCGTTGCAAATATAATCATAATTTTCTTTCTTGCAAGACTTTAGTTCAAAAATTAAACCTCGTTCGTGGCGCAAATAACAATATTACACCATATTGGACACTTTTATAGTAAAATAGAAAGAAAGTCCCCCCTATTCTAAATGCGCACGATGGAGGAGTAAGTGGTCAAGAGTGACCATAGCTGCCATAGCCTCAACGATAGGTACGGCACGCGGCAACACACAGGGGTCGTGACGCCCACGGGCCGCAACCTCGGCAGCCTGTCCGTGGATGTCGGTGGTGAGCTGCGGGCGCAACAGGGTGGCCACAGGTTTGAAAGCCACACGGAAATAGATGTCCTGACCATTGCTGATGCCACCCTGCACCCCGCCGGAATGGTTGGTGGCTGTGGTGACGCCGCCCTGACCGTCGGGGATGAAAATGTCGTTCTGCTCACTGCCGCGCCATGAGGCTCCAGCAAAACCCTCGCCATACTCGAAACCCTTGGCGGCATTGATGCTGAGCATGGCTGCTCCCAGACGTGCATGGAACTTGTCAAACTCAGGCTCGCCCAGTCCTACAGGACAGCCTCGTATCACGCCGCCTATCACACCGCCTATGGTGTCGCCCTCGGCCTTCACCTGAGCTATCAACTGCTCCATCTCACGGGCCGTGGCTGCATCGGGACAGCGCACGGCATTGCTCTCGATGGACGTGAGGTCGTAGTGCTGATAGGATTGCGGCAGACGGATGGCACCCACCTGCTCGGTATAGGCATGCACGGTGATGCCGTAGGGAGCCAGTGCCAACTTGGCCATGGCTCCGGCCACACAACGGCTGATGGTGATACGGGCAGAGGAACGCCCACCACCACGATGGTCGCGCACGCCGTATTTCTGCTGGTAGGTATAGTCGGCATGCGACGGACGGTACACATCACGCAGGTTGTCGTAGTCGGAGGAGTGGTGGTCTTCGTTGTACACCACGAAACCGATGGGACAGCCGGTGGTGCGACCCTCGAAGAGTCCGCTGAGCAGACTGACTCGGTCGCGCTCGGCACGGGCGGTGGTAATAGCACTCTGACCCGGACGACGGCGGTCAAGTTCGGTCTGGACATAGTCCTCACTCACGGCAATGCCGGCGGGCATGCCGTCTATCACGCCTCCCACGGCCGTTCCGTGGCTCTCACCGAAGGTGGTGAGGCGGAAGAGTGTGCCTATGCTGTTGCTCATGACGCTGGTGTATGTCAGTGACAACCGCCACAACCATCATGGCCGCAATGGTCATGGTCGTGGTCGCAATGGTCGTGGTCGCAACCACAACCGCAACCCTCTCCGCTAAGCATCTTTGCCATGTGCTCCATCTCCTGCAGTGTGGCCTCGCGGTTTTCTATCACCTTGCCCGTGAAGGCCAGGTCGAAACCAGCCAGCGGGTAGTTGAGGTCTATGCGCACTGTCTCGGCTCCCACCTCGAGCACTTCGGCCTGGTAGTAATGACCCTCGGCATCGTGCAGGGGGATGACAGCACCCTCCTTAACATGCTCGTGGTCGAAATGACCATTGACGGAGAACTGCTCGCGGGGCACATCGATGACTTTATCCTCGTCATACTCGCCATGGGCCTCGGCTGCCGGCAGGGTGAAACTGAACTCGCCGCCCTGCTCTACGGCTGCCACACGCTCCTCAAAGGCGGGAATGGCCATGCCCATGCCACTGATAAAGGCAAACGGCTCATCGGCATTCACATCCTCCACTACTTCACGCTCATCACCATCAATGGTCTCCAGACGATAGGACACCACGATAAATCTGTTTTTTATATCTTCCATATTTTTTGTATTGTCTTTTCTGTAATTCAGGGGACAAAGATACGACTTTTTTCTGCAATTTTTCCGCAATTTTTCTTGCAAAAAAATGCATTATTTCATATTTTTGCTGCGTTAAACATGTGAGATGTGCTTACAGCAGGACTGTACGGGCATTTCACGATACCTAACCTTAATTTTTACGGCTATGAAAATAGGTATTCCAAAAGAAATCAAAGACAATGAGAACAGAGTGGGTATGACTCCCGCCGGAGTAGCGGAACTAATCAGGCACGGCCATCAGGTGTATGTGCAGCACACTGCCGGTGAGGGCAGCGGGTTTGCCGATGAGAAATATGCCGCTGTGGGTGCAGAGATTCTGCCCACAATAGAGGATGTGTACGGCGTGGCAGACATGATAGTGAAAGTGAAGGAGCCGATAGCGCCGGAATATCCGCTGGTGAAGAAAGGCCAGGTGCTGTTCACCTACTTCCACTTTGCCTGCGACAAGGAACTGACTGAGGCCATGCTGAAGAGCGGCGCAGTGTGTGTGGCTTACGAGACGGTGGAGAAGAAAGACCACTCGCTGCCTCTGCTCATACCCATGAGCGAGGTGGCAGGACGCATGGCTACGCAAAACGGTGCCTATTACCTGCAAAAGACCAAGGGCGGCAAGGGCAAACTGATGGCCGGTGTGCCAGGTGTGAAACCCGCCAGGGTGCTGGTGCTGGGTGCCGGCACAGTGGGCGAGGCGGCAGCACGCATAGCCGTGGGCATGGGCGCAGAAGTGACGATAACCGACATATCACTGCCAAGGCTGAAGAGACTGGCCGCCGACATGCCAATGGTGCATACCCTGTACAGCACAGAACATAACATTCGCGAGGAACTGCCAATGACCGACGTGGTGATAGGTTCGGTGCTCATTCCGGGCGATGCCGCTCCGAAACTCATCACACGCGACATGCTGAAACTGATGGAACCAGGCACGGTGCTGGTGGACGTGGCGATAGACCAGGGCGGCTGCTTTGAGACCTCGCACCCCACGAAGCACAGCGACCCCGTGTATATATTAGACGGAATAGTGCACTACGCCGTGGCCAACATTCCGGGTGCCGTGCCCTACACCTCCACTATGGCTCTGACCAATGCCACCCTGCGCTATGCACTGGCGCTGGCCGACAAGGGCTGGCAACAGGCCTGCCGCGACGACGAGGCTCTCAGACGGGGCGTGAACATGGTGGACGGCAAGGTGACATACGAGGCCGTGGCCAAGGTTTACGGCATGGAATACACTCCGCTGGACCTGTAACCACTCGCTGACACATTAAAGAAAAAAGAAGCGCCACGCTATCCCACTGGAGGTGATAGCGTGGCGCTCTTTATCGATGTAAAAAGAGTAAAGGGGCTCAGCGGTCCTTGTACATCTCTTCGTAATAACGCTGGTAGTCGCCGCTGGTCACACGGTCCATCCACTCCTGGTTGTCCAGATACCACTGCACGGTCTTCTCTATGCCCTCCTCAAACTGCAGTGAGGGTTCCCAACCCAGCTCGTTCTTCAGCTTGGTGGAGTCGATGGCATAGCGCAGGTCGTGACCCTGACGGTCGGTGACGTAGGTGATAAGGTCGAGGTCGGCACCCTCGGGACGACCCAGGAGGCGGTCGACGGTACGGATGAGCACGTGGATGATGTCGATGTTGCGCCACTCATTGAAACCGCCTATGTTGTATGTCTCGGCTATGATGCCATGGTGATAGATGGTGTCTATGGCACGGGCATGGTCTACCACATAGAGCCAGTCGCGAACGTTCTCACCCTTGCCATACACGGGCAGGGGCTTGCGGTGGCGGATATTGTTGATGAAGAGGGGTATTAGTTTCTCGGGGAACTGATACGGTCCGTAGTTGTTGGAGCAGTTGGTCACTATAGTGGGCATGCCGTAGGTGTCGTGGAAGGCGCGCACGAAATGGTCGCTCGATGCCTTACTGGCCGAGTAGGGGCTATGAGGCTGATACTTGGTCTGCTCGGTGAAGAGGGTGCCGTCGTTCTCAAGGGCGCCGTACACCTCGTCGGTAGAGATGTGGTAGAAACGCTTGCCCTCGTAGCGCTCGGGCAGACTCTCCCAGTAGGTCTTAGCGGCCTGAAGCAGCGAGAGGGTGCCAAGCACGTTGGTACGGGCAAAGGTGAAGGGGTCGCGAATGCTACGGTCTACATGACTCTCGGCTGCCAGGTGGATGATGCCATCCACACCGTGGCCGCGCATGACGGAGAGGACGGTGTCGAGGTCGCAGATGTCGGCCTTGACGAAGGTGTAGTTGGGCGCATCCTCAACATCCTTCAGATTCTCCAGATTGCCAGCATAGGTCAACTTGTCGAGACAGATGATCTCATAGTCGGGATACTTGTTGACAAACAGTCGCACTACATGCGAACCTATGAAACCGGCTCCGCCGGTGATAATGATATGATGCTTCATATTTTATAAAGTATTGATATTCCTAATTCTTATAACTACTGTTGCACACTTTTATTATTCTTAAGGCCTGCTAAATGTTTACCTGCCCCTGCTGTCAAACGGAAATCTCTGCCGAGCCGAAGCAGCGGTGGTGGTCGCTGTCGTAGACCACGCAGAACTGTCCGGGAGCCACGCCATGGATGGGGTGACCGCTGTGCACTATGTATCCTCCGTCGATGACCTCGAGGGTGGCAGGGTGATACTCGGGGGTGTGGCGTATCTTGAAGGTAATCCGGGTGGGCAGTGCCGTGCCAGCCGAGGGAGTAAGGTAGTGGAAGTCGCGTATTACGAAATCACTTTTGTAGGCTGTCTGCGGGTCATAGCCATGACTCACATAGAGCACGTTGGCAGCCATGTCCTTGCGCACCACAAACCACGGACCGCCGCCGAAGCCCAGACCGTGACGCTGACCGATGGTGTGAAACCACAGGCCGCGGTGCTGACCGATACGGCGCCCCGTCTCCCATTCCAACACGTCGCCAGGCTGCTCGCCCAGATAACGGCGCAGATAGTCGTTGTAGTTGATCTTGCCAAGGAAGCAGATGCCCTGCGAGTCCTTGCGGCGGGCACTGGCCAGATGCTCGCGCTCGGCTATCTGGCGCACCTCGTCCTTCATGAAATGACCGATGGGGAAGAGGGCCTTTGCCAACTGCCAGTCGTAAATCTGAGCCAGGAAGTCGGTCTGGTCTTTCACCGGGTCGGGACTGGTGACAAGCCACTTGTTGCCACACTCGTCAAACTCGGTACGGGCGTAGTGACCGGTGGCAATTAGGTCGTAGCGGTGGCCACACTTCTCGTGGAATGCACCGAATTTTATCAGGCGGTTGCACATGACGTCAGGGTTGGGGGTGTAACCGCTTCGCACCTTGTCCATGGTATAGCGTGTCACCTGGGTCCAGTACTCCTCATGGCAGTCGACCACCTGGAGCGGACAACCGTAGCGGTGGGCCACAGCGGTGGCCATCTCCATGTCTTCCTCACTGCTGCAGTCCCATTCCTCGTCCTCATCAGGACCAATCTTGATGTAGTAGCAGTCGGGGTGCAGGCCCATGCTTGCCAACAGGTACACCACCACGCTGCTGTCCACTCCGCCAGAAAGGAGCACGGCTATGCGCTTGTCTTGTATCTCTTGCTGTATGCTCATGCCTGCAATGTGCCTATTATCTCATGTACCGACTGACAGCCGTGGCTGTCAAGCCATGCGTTGATGCCGTCGATGACTTTGATGGTGACGGTGGGGTCAATGAAATTGGCAGTGCCTATCTCTATGGCGGTGGCACCAGCCATGAGAAACTCTATAGCGTCGGTAGCCGTGGATATTCCGCCCAGACCCACCACGGGTATGCTGACGGCACGCGCCACCTGCCACACCATGCGCAGAGCCACGGGCTTTACAGCCGGACCGCTGAGACCGCCTGTGCCTATGCTGAGCAACGGGCGACGACGCTCTATGTCAATGGCCATGCCCATGAGGGTGTTGATGAGCGACACGCTGTCGGCACCCTCAGCCTCGCAGGCACGTGCTATCTCGCACACATCGGTCACGTTGGGAGAGAGCTTCACTATCAGGGTGCGGTGATAGCGGCGGCGCACTGCACGCACCACCGATGAGGCTCCCTCAACGGTGACGCCAAAGGCCATACCACCCTGCTTCACGTTGGGACAGGAAATGTTGAGTTCGATGGCCGGTATGCGGTCGAGGGCATCGATGCGGGCTGCACACTCAGCATAGTCGTCGGGGGTGCTGCCGCTCACGTTCACTATCATATTAGTGTCTATATCCTTTATCTGCGGATATATGTGCTCGCAGAAATAGTCCACTCCCTTGTTTTGCAAACCCACACAGTTGAGCATGCCCTGGGCTGTCTCTGCCATGCGGGGGTAGTCGTTGCCCTGACGGGGGTGCAGGGTGGTGCCCTTGACTATGATGCCACCCAGACGGTGCAGGGGCACGAGGTCGGCAAACTCGAGACCATAGCCAAAGGTACCTGATGCAGTGAGCACAGGGTTCTTCAGTTCAAGGTCATTTATCTTTACATTTAATTCTGCCATAATAGTTTCTTAATATTTAACACCGGACCTTCTTTGCAAACACAGACATTACCCTCGGTAGTCTTCTCCACACAGCAGAGGCAGGCACCCAGACCACAGGCCATCTTGTTTTCCAATGACACCTCGCACTCCACCTGATGCTCGGCAGCATAGCGGGCCACAGCTCGCATCATGGGTTGCGGTCCGCAGGTGTAGATGATGTCGAACTTCTGCTTAGTGAGTATGCTGTGCTGGGTGACAAGACCACGCTCGCCGGCTGTGCCATCCTCGGTGGTGATGAGCACGGTGCCCAACTGCTGGTAATGGCTGAGTAGAGCCTCGGGCAGGTCTGAAGCGGTGCGTGCACCAAGCAGGAAGACAGGCTTCACGCCCTGGGCACATAGACGGTGACCGAGGAAAAGCAGGGGAGCCACTCCCACGCCGCCACCTACTAATAAGGTGCTGGTGCTGCTGTCGGCTGGCAGGGTGAAACCATGACCCAGGGGCAGGAGACAGTTTAGCACGTCGCCCGGACTGACACTTGTCATCTGACGGGTGCCATCACCAACCACCGCCACGAGCAACCACAGTTCATTGTGCTGCTCGTCTACATGATGTACGGAGATGGGACGGCGAAGGAAGGTGTTGGGTGAATGATCTACACGCACCTCTACAAACTGCCCCGGGGAAATGGAAGGAAGGGGCTGAGGGTGGGTGAGGCGCAGGAGCACGTAACGCTGCCCCATAGGCTGCACTCCCGCCACTATCATATCAAGGAGTTTCTTCATTTTTCTACTTGTGTACGTTCTGTCTGTGCAAAAATACGTGTTTTCCACCTAATATACAAGTAGCAGATAAAAAAGTTGCCACCCAATGGGCAGCAACTATGACATTAACGGCGGGGCTGGAACGACTCGTAGGTCTGGTCGTCGTAAAACACGCGTATCTCCGTGATGCGGCGAGTGACGGGAGGAGCAGGCTTCTGTTCCTGTTGACGGGCAGAGCGCTGGACCTGACGTGCGGGAGTAGTGGATGACGATGGAGCTTGCTGTACGGCCATGTCTACATCCTGCACTTCAAGAGAAGGAAAGGCAAGGGTGCCCTCGGCCGAAGGAGATGGGGCAGGAGCACCATCGGTAGCATCCATCATGTCGCCGGTACCGAAGACCAACCATTCCAAACTCACCTGGGGCATCTTGCTACGTATAGCCTCCACGGTATTTAGGGTGGGTTTGGTCCTACCTTTATATATACTACTCAGCGCAGCGGGTGAGAGACCGATGTAATGGGCAAAATCGTTCTGCGTCATGTGCTGCTGCTCCTGTAGTGTGCGTATTCTATCCTTCATAACTGTGATTTTTTGCTTCACCCCGTTTTTAGGGTGTTTTTTGTTTTCGTTTACAAAGGTAAAGTATATTTTTGTACCAGCAAAGTTTTTCTTGATAAATTTTAATTTTAATACGCAACTAAACAAGTTTAATTTTACAAACACAACTGTAAATTACGTATTATTACACGCTATTTCTTTAGGTTTGGAGATGAAACACCAACCATATTGCAAGTATTTGTTTAATAGCAAATAGTAAACATCTGACTTTTAAGTATTTAAATAACATATAACTATTTAAATCACCCATTGTATGCATTTTTGCCCATAAAAGGGTAATGATTTCTTAATTCATTCATATAGCCAAACACTTTATCTTCATGATTTTCAAACACTTCTAAACACATCCCCTCCAAAGCATAAATATTCATTCGGTTTTACACTCTTTAATTTTTACATTTTTAAACGTTATACATAAAGAGGAGAGTATATACATTTTTACTGTTTACAAGTATGCATAAGTCTAAGGTTTTGCGTAATGAAAGATTGTAAATTGTAAATTGTAAATGCCAAAAGACGTTAATTGAATTCTCCGTTCTCTTGAAAAACAGCCATTTTTCGCCATTTCTTTCATTTTTCCGACGGAGGGGCGAAAAAGAGCGAAATACGCGAGTTTTGAACTCCCCAAAACAGGTCAAAATATTTTGTTTTAGAGATTTAGGTCAAAAAATTGCTGTGGAGGGGAGGGTGATTTTAGGAGCGGAAAAATGGCCAAAACCGACTTTTTGCCTCGTTTTGGCCATTGTTTTCTTATTTTTCAGGGCGCAAAGATGTGTGTTTTCTGATTTTTCTGACCCTTTTTCAGTGCATGATTACGAACATCAGTTCTTTTAGCAGTTCACCAGGGGCAGTATTCTGGTTGTCCAGACCCTTGCTGCGAGCATCCACCTCTCTTATCTTTGCGAGTATTTCCATGGTTTTCCTACCTGAGTAGGCTCTCATGGCAGTCACGTATTCGCGTGCCTGCCATTCGCCACGCAGTTCCAGATGTTGTGCCACTTCCCTTTCGCCCCTGGGTGCCGGTGCATAATATGCTATCATGAGGTTCTGGAAGAAAGAGAAGATGTTGGGCAGGATGGCGTAAATGGATCCTGCCTTGGGATTGGCGTCGAAATACTGAATGATACGGTTGGCCTTGAGCACATCCTTTCTCACTATGGCGTCACGCAGTTCGAAGATATTATACTCCTTGCTCACCCCTACCCTGTCCTCCACCACCTCTGGTGTGATGTGCTTCTTGTCGGCGGGCAGCGAGAGCAGCACCTTGTCTATCTCTGATGTCAGTCGTGACAAGTCGGCTCCCACATGGTCTTTTATCATGTGTACGGCTTTCACGTCGGCGGTGGCACCTTTCTCGCGCACGTATGCCTCGATGAACGGTACCAGGTCGCGGTCCGACTTCTTCTTGCTCTCCAGCACCACGCCCACGTTCTCCGCCTGCTTCACCAACCGCCGCCGTTTGTCCATGGTGCCGTTCTTGTAGCAGAGCACCAGCACGGTGGTAGGCATGGGATGGTCGAGGTAGGTCTCCAGAGGTTCCCACTGCTTTATGTTCTGCGCCTCGCGCACCACCACCACCTGACGCTCCGCCATCATGGGGTAGCCCATGGCTGCCTCGGCCACACGCTGGGCATTGGTGTCCAGTCCGTAGGTCACGGTCAGGTTGAAGTCGCGCTCCTCCGGCAGTATGGCATGTTCCATTATATATTCTTCCATCTGGTCTATATAATATGGTTCATCGCCCATAAGCAGGTAGACGGGGGCATAATGGCCTTTGCGGAGTTCGCTCATTATGCTCTCATAGGTCTGCGCTTGTTTTTTTGCCATTTTTCTGATGATTCTTACATAAATGTTTTACCTTTGCAAAGGTAGTGCAAACCGAGGGCAATACAAAATGTGCTTGCACATTTTTATTGTTGATGTGAAGCCTACTTTATCATCCCCCCTCTTCGGTATGGAGATAAGACAATTGAACCTGCCCCCTTACGACTGCCAGTTGAGGCGCACAGACGACAAGACATACATTTACGACACTCTGCGACGTAGGTATGTGGCGCTCACTCCTGAGGAGTGGGTGCGGCAGCATTTTGTGCACTTCATGGTTCAGCATCTGGGTTACCCCGCTGCTCTCATGGCCAACGAGGTGGAACTGCGGTGCGGTGCCAAACGCCTGCGCTGCGACACCGTGCTCTACTCCCCCACCCTCCAACCGCGCATGATAATGGAGTATAAGTCGCCCAAGGTGGCCGTCACTCGCAAGGTGTTCGACCAGATAGCGGCATACAACCTATTGCTGCACGTAGACTACCTGGTAGTGAGCAATGGCTTGGAACACTATTGTATGAAGATGGATTATGACAATCAAAAATATTTACCTTTAGAGCAATTACCAAAATACGAAAATCTATGACAAATCATATTTAAGGCTATGGGCATATTCAAATGGATAACAGGTCTGATTGGATTTATGGTTGGCGGTCCACTAGGTGCGCTGGCAGGCTTTGTCTTCGGCTATCTGATGGATGATGACAGCAGCAGTTCTGCCACTGGAGGCAGTCAGTCATACCGTCAGCAGGGCGGCACCTACACCGGCGGAGCACAGGGACAGCGAGAGAGTTTCCTCTTTTCCATGCTGGTGCTCTCCTCCTACATCATACGCGCCGACGGCAAGGTGATGCACAGCGAGATGGAATACGTGAGAGCGTTTCTGCGCCACAATTTTGGCGACGAGGCTGCTCAGCAGGGCAATGAGATACTCTTGAAACTCTTCGAGGAGGAGAAGCGCCAGAAAGCACGCTCACCATACGCGTGGCGCGACACCATTCGTCAGTGCGCCGAACAGATAGCCGGCGCCCTGGGATATAGCGAGAGGCTGCAGTTGCTCAACTACCTGGTGATGATAGCTCAGGCTGACGGCAGTGTGCCTGACGCGGAGCGCGATGCGCTGTACGAGGTGGCAGGATATATGCGTATGGGTCGCGATGACGTGGACAGCATGCTGCACCTGAAGAGCAACTCACTCGATGACGCCTACGCAGTACTTGGCATCAGTCCCTCGGCCACTGACGACGAGGTGAAGGCAGCCTACCGCAAGAAGGCACTGGAACATCACCCCGACCGAGTGGCAAAACTGGGCGAGGACGTGCGCAAGGCAGCAGAGAAGAAATTCCAGGAGATAAACGAGGCAAAGGAACGGATATACAAAGCACGCGGACTATAACCCAGAGCCAGCCATCTCGCTGCAGGGGATACAGAAAGGGCACCAGTGTATGACCATGAGTCTACGCTGGTGCCCTTTGATTCGTGCTGGATTATTGCCTATGCCTCAGCAGCGTCCTCGGCATCTTTCTTCTTGCGAACCACGCGCTTGCGCTTGGGTTTCTCCTCCACGACGGTCTCAGTCTTCACACCGGCCAGTTCTGGGTCTATCAATATTCGTCCGCAGTATTCGCACACGATAATCTTCTTGTGCATCTTGATATCCAACTGACGCTGTGGCGGTATCTTGTTGAAGCAACCACCGCAGGCATCGCGCTGTACGTATACTATGCCAAGGCCATTGCGGGCGTTGCGACGAATGCGCTTGAAAGAGGTGAGCAGTCGCTCGTCTATCTTCAGTTCCAACTCACGTGCCTTCTCACGCAACTTGTCCTCCTCGTCGCGTGTCTCCTGCATTATCTCGTCCAGTTCTTCTTTCTTCTCGTCCAGGTCCACCTTGCGCTCTTCTATCAGCGCACGTGTGGCCTCCAGGTCGCGTTTGCGCTCTGCAACCTTCAGTGTGCCCTCGTTTATCTTCTTCTGACACAGCTGTATCTCCAGGTCCTGAAACTCTATTTCCTTAGTCAGAGCATCATATTCACGGTTGTTGTTCACCTGCTCCAACTGGGCCTTGTAACGCTCCATCATGCCAGCAGCCTTCTCTATGTCCAGAGTCTTCTGTTTGATGGCGGCTTCAAACTCGTTCACC
This sequence comes from uncultured Prevotella sp., assembly GCA_900313805.1. Lineage (GTDB taxonomy): Bacteria > Bacteroidota > Bacteroidia > Bacteroidales > Bacteroidaceae > Prevotella. Next base: position 19,279 of record OMSQ01000063.1, read on the forward strand.
TCGTTCTGTATCTTCTCCATGCGTGTGGACAAGCCCTCGAGTTCATCCTCCAGGTCGCTCACTTCCATGGGCAGTTCACCGCGCAGCGCACGCTTCTCGTCGATAGCCGAGAGAGTGGTCTGCAACTGATAGAGCACTTGCAGTTTGCCCTCTACATTAAGTTCTACTACTTCTTTCTTTGCCATAGTGATAAATAATATGTTTTGATGATTTGTCTCACATGTACTTTATGGGGTTGGTGTTGATGCCTGTCATCACGCACCTCACTCCCGGACATTGCCGGCTGATGATGTCGCGAAACACCTCTGCGGTGTACTGCTCACTCTGGTAGTGCCCCATCACACATATCTGTATCTGCTGCTCATGGTCGAAATAGTCGTGATAGTGCATCTCGCCTGTCACGAAGGCATCGGCACCTGCAGCGATGGCCTCTCCCAACAGGAAGCCGCCGGCGCCACCGCAGATGGCCACTGTGTTGATAGGGCGCCGCAGCAGTTCATTGGTCAGCAGGCACTCCACAGCGAAACGTTCCTTGAGCATGGCCACGAAGGATGCAGCCGTCATGGGCTCGGGCAGGCTACCCACCACGCCGCTGCCGCCACTCACCTCGCCCACCTGCTTGGGGGCTATGATGTGCACATCTGTCAGCGACATCTTCTCTGCTATGCGGCAGTTCACCCCACCCCACGCATTGTCCATGTTGGTGTGCATGGCCACGATGGTGATGCGGTGTTCTATGGCCTTTATCACAGAGCGCTGCACGTAGTTGGCATCGCTCACCTGCTTCAGCGGTCTGAAGATGAGGGGATGGTGTGCCACTATGAGGTTGCAGCCGGCAGCCACAGCCTCGTCTATCACGGCCTCGGTCACGTCGAGGCACAATAAAGCCCCTGATACTTCCGCTTCTGTCAATCCTACTTGCAGGCCGGCATTGTCGAAGTCTTCCTGCAAGGGCAGAGGCGCGAATTGTTCAAGGGCGCGTATCACGTCTTTTATCTTCACGCGTAAATATGTGTAAATATGTAAGTGGGTTGCAAAGTTAACTATTTTTTTGATTTTATCCTTTCAACTAACAGAAAAAAGGGGTGTTTCCCTATTTTTTTCACATTTTTTTTGTTTTGTTCGTTTTTATTTCTACCTTTGCAAGCGATGGGACTGACAAGAACACCGTTCTTATCGGTCATCAGACCTTAAACCAGATGATAAGAAATTATTAACATACTAAAACAAACGTAACAAAACTATGATTAACGTAAGCAAATTTAAGAGCAAGATGCTCAGCATGATGTTCTTCCTCGTAGCAGGACTGTTCACTCTGTCATTCACCTCTTGTAATGACGATGATGTAGAGGGCGACTACGACTACTCTTGCCTCCTGCACACATGGGAGATGACAGCTTCTTCTACCGGCCAGTATCCGTACAACAATGTTGACGACGTGGTCTACGACATGTCAAGCACAGGTACTCTTCGTGTATTCGTTTCTCCCGACAGTTGGGCTGCATCTAATTACGGCATGAGCGACAGCCAGATCTACTTCGTGTTCAATGTCGGCGTGGGCTACAAAACCTACAGCGACTATAAGGGACGCCTCGTGCTGAGCGGCATAGGCGAGTGGGCATACGAAGTAAGCGGCAGCACCCTCCGCATCACTACCGGCGACGGATGGTATGAGTTCACACTCTCTTCACTCTCCAACGTGAACTACAGCACTCCCGAAGCATTCATCGACGACCTCGTGTAATCTGACTTTCAAGCACAGACATAACACAAGTCCCCACTCTCTCGCCGAGGGTGGGGACTTTTAATAGAATCGGAAATAACTATAAACATAACAGATATGGCATACAAACCTTGGGAAGTACAAGAGAACCTTTGGAAGGAGAAATGCAAATGGGGCAACCGCCAGGACAAGGCATTCCTTGCAAACCACCTGTCACAACGTACAGGCAAATCTGTCATCGAAACACTTCGAGACATGGATCTTGCCGAAAAGTCTGGCAGGCTACGTACGAATAAAGACGGTTCGGTAGAGATAAAGTAGAGGGCCTGTACCCTCCACTCCTCAGTTATCAAAATTGTGATAGTACCTGGCTTTCACGCCCCAGTCGCTCACCATGTCGTCTTGCTCGGCGGCCTCTACCCTGCGCTCGGTGTCGGGCTTCAGTTTGGGGAAGAAATTGATGCCAGTCATCTGCTCTATGTCGTCTATTGAGGTGACATACGAGCGTATGTCGCGATGACGGCCTTGGTTGGGTACCACGAAACCTATGGCACGGGCATAGTTCTTGGTGCACAGCACCACCTTGAATAGGGCATCGGGCACTGCCACGCTGTTGCGCCCTATGGTCTTTTTCACACCGTCATAGAAGACCGGACCCGTAACCACATACACCTCGCCATATCTCCTGGCCCATTCGCGGCACAGTATCTCTATATCGTTCCAGTCGCCCTTGTTCAGTTCGCGGTTCTGCGGACAGACATTTGACAGCAAGAATGACTGCACGTGTGCACGACGGTCCCAGCGATTGTCACCTGCCGGACAGAGGTGGCCTCGGTCGTATCGCGACTGCCAATAGTCATCGTTGGTAGCACGTCCCACAGGTGTGTCCTCATCCTCCTGAAACTGTATGCTGCTGCGGTCACTATGGCCGTATGTGTGCTCTTTTGTCAGGTGCCACGCCACCCAGTTGGCTATCTTCCAGTCCTTATTGTACGATACGGTATAGCCATCACGCACGAGTATCAGTTCTGGACGGTTCAGAGCCGCAGGTATCTCCAGTCCACCAGGTCTTTTTTTATCTGCCTTTTTCGCATTCTCTGCTTTTTCCGCATTGTAGAAAGTGGCTTCCTGTGAAACGGAGGTGGTCTCCGCCTCCTGTGTGGCAGACTGCACGACATTTTGTTCACCACTTGACTGGCGGCATGCCGTAAGTGCCACTGTCAGCACCATCAGCCACAACATCTGACGTATGTATCTCATAAGCGTATTTCTTAATTCTTGCTGCGAAGATACAACGAGTTTTGTAAAAACATACAATTATTTGTTTTATTTTTACCGTGGATAATTGCATAATCCCTTTTTTACTCGTACTTTTGCTACGCAAAGTTACCATTATGATAGGACTGATACCTACATACCGACTGCCTGCGGAATGGGAGCCGCAACGAGGAGTGCTGCTCACCTGGCCACACGAGGCCACCGACTGGCTCTATTGTCTGGACGAAATCACAGAGACGTTCATACAGTTGGCCGATGCCATAACCAAGGTGGCACAACTTACCATTGCCACACCCGAACCAGAAGTCGTGGCAGCGATGCTTGACAGCAGACTCACACCCGGGCAGAAGGCGCATATCGCCTACTGCCACTGCCCTACCAACGACACATGGGCACGCGATCACGGCCCCATATCACTCGTGGCTGGCACCACCCAAGAGGAGGCACAAAAGTACGACCCTCTGCGACTGGACTTCCAGTTCAACGGGTGGGGAGAGAAATTTCCCGCAGACCTCGACAATGCCATCACCAGCCACATGATGCAGCAACGTCTGATCTCCGGCGTCACGGAGAGTCATCTCGACTTCGTGCTTGAAGGCGGGTCAATAGAGACCGACGGCCGGGGCACAGTGTTTACCACTACCGCCTGTCTGATGGCACCACACCGCAACCAACCGCTCACACGGAGCGACATAGAAGAACAACTGCGCTTGCGCCTGCGCTGCCACCGCGTGGTATGGATAGACCACGGCATGCTGGAAGGCGACGACACCGACGGCCATATCGACACTCTGGTGCGCTGTGCACCCAATGACACCTTGGTGTACGTGGGATGCGACGACGAAGCCTACCCCTACTATCAATCCCTGAAGGACATGGAGGAGCAGTTGCGCTCTCTGCGCACTGATGACAGTGGGCCATACCGACTGCTCCGCCTGCCAATGCCCGATGCATGCTACGAGGACGGTATGATGCTGCCAGCCACATACGCCAACTTCCTCATCATAAACGGAGCGGTGATTTATCCCACTTACAACCAGCCTCAGCACGACGATGAGGCAAGACGGGTGATAGCACAGGCCTTTCCGGGGTATACACTTGTACCCATCGACAGTTGCGCCATCATACGCCAACATGGCAGCATACACTGCCTCACCATGCAATATCCATGACATAACCAACGACCCAACAAACACGACATGAACACACTGAAAGTAGCAATCATACAGCAGCACTGCACCGACAATGCCAGCGATAACATACAACGACTGCAACAGTCTATAGAACAGGTGGCCCAGGAGGGTGCGCAACTGGTGGTGATGCAGGAACTACACAACACACCGTATTTCTGCCAGCATGAGAACGTGGACCTCTTCGACCTGGCCGAGCCTATCCCTGGCCCCTCCACCACCCTCTTCAGCGAGTTGGCTGCCAAGCACCATCTGGTCATTGTGGCCTCGCTCTTCGA
>OMSQ01000141.1 GCA_900313805.1 uncultured Prevotella sp.
ATTCGCGACAAGAAGAAAGTGGAGCTGGCAAAATGATCAACCGCCTCACGATTTGTCGTTTCGGCATACTTACCATTGTCCTGTGTCTGCTCAGCTCTTCTGGGAAGGCACAGGACAATGTGCCTCGCAGCGATACCTTCGATGATGTGATGCAATATGTGCCATACGCCGCCGTAATCACTCTCAAGGGAGCGGGGGTGGAGAGCAAGGGCTCGTGGCCGCAGTTGCTCACCGCCGTGGCATCATCCTACCTGGTCACTGCAGGTACTACTTACATACTAAAACATACCATACACCACACGCGTCCAGACGGCAGCGACCGCCGCTCCTTTCCCTCAGGACATGCCGCTATCTCTTTCGCTGGTGCCCAAACCCTGCACAGACAGTATGGTCACGTCAGTCCGTGGATCAGCGTGGGCGGATATGTAGTGGCCACGGCTACAGCAATAGACAGGGTCGCTCGAGACCGTCACCACTGGTACGATGTGGCGGCAGGTGCTGCCATAGGCGTGGCATCGGCAGAACTCGGGCACTGGTTGTCAAAGAAACTTTTTCCCAATCAGTCAGCCTGCACTGTCAACATCTCCCCTATGGGGTTGAATGTGATGCTGAATATCAAATAAAATTGCTTCTGCAAACGATTGCGCATAAATCAGTAAAAACTTTTTTATAGAAATAAGGTCGGGTTATTAGATTTTTTCGTAATTTTACACCATGTTCCGTGTAAACACAATTACAAACATAACATAACTATTAACCCATTACCTGATGAATCTAAACTTTTATGTTGAGTATCACACCGAATTCGGTGAAGAGCTCGTACTAAACCTCGTGTCGGCCGGCAGTGCTGGTAAGCACGAAACTACTGAGTACCGCATGAGTACTCTCGATGGTTACCACTGGAGTGTGCAACTAAAGAGTGTGCTTAAGATAGGCACATCAGTAGACTATTATTACAGCGTGATGCGTGGCGACGGAGTGGTGCGCCGTGAGTGGACACTCGAGACCCACCGTCTGCAACTGGTTAACGCCAATGCTTCCAACTATCATGTGTATGACCACTGGACTGACATACCCGAGAATGCATATCTCTATTCGTCGGCTATGACAGAATGTGTGAACCATCATGACATGGCGAGTGTAGAACCTACCGACTACCTGAAGACCGTGCGCCTGAAGGTGCGTGCCCCGCAGTTACGTTCCAACGAGCGCCTGGCAGTAGTAGGCTCCGATGCCTCTATGGGTTCATGGAAAGTGCAGAATGCCCTGCCCATGGTGGAGCATAACATTAACGAGTGGATAGTTGACGTGGATGTGACCCGTCTCACCGACGGCAAACTGGAGTTCAAGTTCGTGGTCCTCGATGAAGACCCCGACGTGTCTCCCCTTTGGGAGAGTGCAGACAACCGTGTGGTGGTGCTGCCCGAGATGGAGGAGAAGGAAGTGGTGGTATACGAGTTGCCCGAGGCCTACTTCCCCATCTACGACATCAAGTGCGCAGGTACACTGGTGCCCGTGTTCTCACTCCGCTCACGTGACAGCTTCGGCGTAGGCGACTTCGGAGACCTGAAGAAGATGGTAGACTGGGTGCACCACACCCGTCAGCGTGTGCTGCAGGTGCTGCCCATCAACGACACCACTATCACCCACACCTGGACTGACAGTTATCCATACAGCTGCATCAGCATCTTCGCTCTACATCCCATGTACGTGAACCTCAATGCACTGCCACAGCTGGCCGACGAGGAGAAGCGTAACTACTACGACCTGTTGCAGCGTGAACTTAATGCACTGCCTCAGATAGACTACGAGCGTGTGAACAACGCAAAGATAGAGTATCTCAGACTGCTCTTCGAACAGGAAGGAAAGACCATGATGGCCGACAAGGCATTCAAGGACTTCTTCGACGAGACAAAACGCTGGCTTGTGCCCTACGCCAAGTACTGCTTCCTGCGCGACCAGTACGGCACTGCCGACTTCAGTCAGTGGCCAGACCATCAGACTTGGGACGAGTCGGAGCGTGCCTCACTCTCCACTTCGCGCAACAAAGCCTACAAGGACGTGGCATTCTACTACTTCGTGCAGTTCATCCTCAACCAGCAGATGGCAGAGGTGCATCAGTATGCACGCTCAAAGGGCATCATCCTCAAGGGCGACATACCTATCGGCGTGAACCGCTACGGATGCGACGTATGGCAGGAACCGCGCTACTTCAACCTCAACGGTCAGGCTGGTGCTCCACCAGATGACTTCTCTGTGAACGGTCAGAACTGGGGCTTCCCCACATACAACTGGAACGAGATGATAGCCGACGGCTGTGCATGGTGGGTGCGCCGCTTCTCTAACATGGCGAAGTTCTTCGACGCCTACCGCATAGACCACGTGCTTGGTTTCTTCCGTATATGGGAGATTCCGTCAGACTGTGTGCACGGACTACTCGGACAGTTCTCTCCCGCACTCGGCATGACTCGCGAGGAGATAGAGGCCTATGGACTGCACTTCCAGGAAGAGCTCTTCACTACTCCGTTCATTACCGACTGGGTGCTTGACCGTATCTTCGGAGAGCGTGCTCAGGAGGTGCGCGAAAAGTATGTGGAACCCAAGTACGACGGCTTCTACCGCATGCGTCCGGAATACGACACGCAGCGCAAGCTGGAGAAAGTGTTCGAGGGCGCTGAGGAGCGCGACCAGTGGCTGCGCGACGGCCTCTACGCCCTCATCAGCGACGTGCTCTTCGTTCGCGACCACCAGGATCCCAACAAGTTCCACCCGCGCATCACCGTACAGTTCGACTTTGTGTACGAGGCACTCTACGACAGCGACAAGTTCATCTTCAACCGTCTGTACAACGACTACTACTATCGTCGCAACAACCAGTTCTGGTATCGTGAGGCTATGAAGAAACTGCCCAAACTGGTGCAGGCCACACGCATGCTCGTCTGTGCAGAAGACCTCGGCATGGTGCCCGACTGCGTGGCATGGGTAATGAATGAACTGCGCATACTCAGTCTGGAACTACAGTCAATGCCGAAAGACCCGACCACACGCTTCGGACACCTCTCACGCAACCCATACCGCTCGGTATGTACCATAGGTTCGCACGACATGCCTACACTGCGCCAGTGGTGGGACGAAGACTGGGAGCGCACCCAGGAGTACTACAATACCATGCTCTATCGTGGCGACGCCGCACCACATCCACTGCCCGGATGGCTGGCACGCGACATTGTTTCTCGCAACCTCACATCTCCCTCTATGCTCTGCATCATCTCCATACAGGACTGGATGGCAATAGATGAGAACCTGCGACTGGCTGATCCCAATGCAGAACGTATCAACATACCTGCCAACCCCAAACACTACTGGCGCTATCGTATGCACGTGAGCATTGAGGACCTCATGGCAAACAATAAGTTCAATGACAGCCTCATCGAACTTATCTCACAGAGCGGACGTAGATAAACCGACTATGGTAAGACTTCTGAAATCCACATTGTTGCTGATGCTGTGGCCAGTACTGGCCACAGCACAGTCTTCTGTGAAGATGGAGGTAAGCCAGGATGCTGGCAACGAGGCATATACCATCTGGTCGCCAGGTGAGACTGTGAAGGTGAAAGTGTGGCTCTCTGAAAAGGGCCGGCCCATGTACAGTATGGACTACAAGAACCGAGCCGTCATCAAGCCCTCTGGACTGGGACTGCAACTAGCGCGCGACAAGCATGCATCGAAGGGATTTCGCGAGACAGACCTCATAGAGGGCTTTGCCACTGAGGGATACAAGACATCAAGCGAAGATGATACATGGCAACCCGTATGGGGCGAGACAGCAAATATACGCAATCATTACAATGAGTTGGCTGTCAACCTGTTGCAGCGCGATACAAAGCGCCATATCACACTACGTTTCCGTGTGTACGACGAGGGTATGGGATTGCGCTATGAGTTCCCACAGCAAGACTCGCTCAACTACTTCCTCATAAAGGAAGAGCGTACTCAGTTTGCCATGGCAGGAGACCATACCGCATGGTGGATACCAGGCGACTATGACACAGAGGAATATCCTACGGTGACCTCACGACTGAGCGAGATACGGGGACTTATGGACAAGAGCATCGTGTGGGGTAATGCCTCACAGACCCCATTCTCTCCTACGGGCGTGCAGACATCGCTGCAGATGAAGTCTGCCGATGGACTGTATATCAACCTGCACGAGGCTGCTTGTGTGAACTATGCCACTATGCACCTCAACCTGGACGACAAGAACCTGGTGTTTGAGTCGTGGCTCACTCCCGATGCCACCGGTCTGAAAGGTTGCATGCAGACCCCCTGCAATACTCCCTGGCGCACGGTTCTTGTGAGCGATGATGCACGCGAGATGCTTTCGTCAAACCTTATCCTCAACCTCAACGAGCCCTGCGCACTCGATGATACCAGTTGGATACACCCAACGAAGTACTGTGGTGTGTGGTGGGAGATGATAGTAGGAAAAAGTACATGGCACTATACCGACCAGTTCCCCTCTGTACAACTGGACAACATTGACTGGAAAGCAGTGAAACCAAATACCACACATGGAGCCAATAACGAGAAGGTGCGCAGATACATAGACTTCGCTGCAAAGAACGGTCTGGATCAAGTGCTTGTGGAAGGGTGGAATGTAGGCTGGGAAGACTGGGCCTGTATGTGGAAATGGGATGTGTTTGATTTTGTCACTCCATATCCCGACTTTGACCTGGAGGCACTCAATGAGTATGCTCACTCAAAGGGTGTGAAACTCATGATGCATCATGAAACCAGTAGCAGTACCATCAACTATGAGCGTCACTTGGAAGAAGCCTACGCGCTGATGAACAAGTACGGCTATGATGCTGTGAAGACCGGCTATGTAGGCGATATCATCCCACGTGGCGACTATCACTACAGTCAGTCCATGAACAACCACTATCTGTATTGTGTGAAAGAGGCTGCCAAGCATCATGTCATGGTGAATGCCCATGAGGCCTCCCGTCCCACCGGCCTCTGCCGCACCTATCCTAACCTGGTGGGCAATGAGAGCGCACGTGGCACGGAGTATGAGGCATTTCAGGGCAGCAACCCCGACCATACTGTGATACTGCCCTTCACCCGTCTACAGGGCGGCCCGATGGACTACACTCCAGGCATCTTCGAGACACAACTCAGCACATGGAGCGACAACAAACATTTCGTGCATACCACACTCTGCGGACAGCTGGCTCTGTATGTCACCATGTACAGTCCGCTGCAGATGGCAGCCGACCTGCCCGAGAACTACGAACGTTTCGATGATGCCTTGCAGTTCATACGCGACGTGGCTGTAGACTGGAGCGACTCCCGGTATCTGGAGGCCGAGCCTGGCGACTATATCACTGCCGCAAGAAAGGCAAAAGGCACTGATAACTGGTTTGTAGGCGGCAAGTGTGACGAGAACGGCCACCTGGCTGTCGTGAAACTCGATTTCCTCGACAAAGGCAGGAAATATGAATGTGCTCTCTATGCTGATGCCGATGATGCTCACTTCGCTGATAATCCTAAGGCTTATAAGATAACCAAGAAAACTGTGAAGAAAGGCGATGTGGTGCGAGTGAAGGAAGCACCTGGAGGTGGCTTCGCCATGTCGCTGATTGCTAAATAATTAGAAAACTATGAAAAGAATAACTGTAGTCTTTGCTATGTTGCTCACCATCATGGCTACGGCACACGCTCAGAAAACCAATGAGGTTGGATATTCTCCCACCTCTACATGGTTTCGTGTGAGTGCTGCTCCACAACTGAAAAGTGCGACTCTGCGCCTTTATCGACAAGCTGCGGATGTAAAACCGTATAAGACTGTGAAGATGAAACCCCGTCAGATGGACGGATGGAACTATCTCTATGCCGAGGTCAAGGGCGACCTCAACGGTGTGTTCTATACATTTGATACAGGAAATGGTGAATGTCCGGGCATCTTCGCCCAGGCGGTGTCGGTCAATGGCAAGAAGGCTCAGGTGCTGGACATGAAAAGCACTGACCCTGAGGGTTGGCGCTATGACAGACAGATAAACACTGCATCTCCTGCCGACCTGGTGATTTATGAGATGCACCACCGCGACTTTAGTATCGATGCCTCTTCAGGTGTCAGACCTGAGTACAGAGGTAAATTCCTCGCACTTACCGAACCGTCGTCCATAGCACACCTGAAAGCACTGGGCGTCAACGCTATACACATACTGCCCTCGTTCGACTACGCCTCGGTGGATGAGAGCCATCCTGAGCGCCCGCAGTACAACTGGGGTTATGACCCGCTCAACTACAATGTGCCAGAGGGCTCGTATAGCACAGATGCCAATACTCCGGCAGTGCGCATTCGCGAATTCAAGGAGATGGTGCAGGCCCTGCACCGTGCCGGCATACGCGTGATTCTGGATGTGGTGTACAACCACACGTTTAATACCGAAGGCAGCAACTTCCAGAAGATATATCCTGATGCCTATTTCCGCAAGACCGCCGATGGCCAGTATTCTAACGGCAGCGGCTGTGGCAACGAGACTGCCAGCGAACGGCCTCTCATGCGCGAATACATGAAGGAGAGCGTGCTCTACTGGGCAAAGGAATATCATATTGATGGTTTCCGTTTCGACCTCATGGGTATTCATGACATAGAGACGATGAACCAGATAAGAAGCGTGGTTTCTGCCTACAATCCAGACATCTTTATCTATGGTGAAGGTTGGAGTGCCGGTGCCTGTGCCATACCCAACGATGTGCTGGGCATGAAGGCCAATGTGCCGCAGATGCCAGGTATTGCCGCCTTCTCCGATGATATCCGTGATGCCCTCCGCGGCCCGTTCTCTG
>OMSQ01000143.1 GCA_900313805.1 uncultured Prevotella sp.
AGCAAGATCACTGGCGAGGTGTTTCTCGCTGCTTTGGGTCAGGCGTTCTATTCGCTCAGTATTGCCATGGGCTGTGTCTGCACATACGCCTCTTACTTCAAAAGAAGCACGCCCTTGCTCTCCACAGCCGTGAAAATCAGTGTGATAGACTGCGTGGTGGCCATCCTTGCCGGCCTGATGATTTTCCCTGCCGCCTTTGCCGTAGGCGTCAGCCCCGACTCTGGTCCTTCGCTCGTGTTTATCACCCTCCCCAATGTTTTTGAACAGGCTTTCTCTGGAGTACCCTTCCTGGGCACCGCCATGGCACTCGTCTTCTACGTGCTTCTGTCGCTGGCAGCCCTCACTTCGCTTATCTCCCTGCATGAGGTGAGCACCGCCTTCCTTCACGAAGAGTTGCATGTGTCGCGCAAGCGGGCCGCTGCCATGGTCACCGTAGCTTGCATCGTGATAGGCGGCCTCTGCTCACTGTCCCTGGGCGTATGGGATGGTCTGCATATCGGCAACCTCTCCCTCTTTGATGTTTTCGATTTCGTCACCGGTCAGATCTTCCTGCCTATAGGCGGCTTCCTCACCTGTCTCTTTGTGGGCTGGTATCTGCCCCGGCGCCTGGTGCGCGATGAGTTCACCAACGGCGGTACCCTGCGTGGCACCCTCTTTGCCGTCTATCTCTTCCTCATCAGATGGATCTGTCCGTTGTGCATCCTTGTTATCTTCCTTCATCAGTTGAAACTCTTTTAATTATTTAGTTTCATGGAAAGAGCAAATTTCGGTAGTCGTCTAGGCATGATACTGGCCACTGCGGGCAGTGCCGTAGGACTTGGTAATATCTGGCGTTTCCCCTACACCACGGGCGAGAATGGCGGAGCCGCGTTCATCGTCATCTATCTGGTGTTCATCCTCCTGCTCGGCATCCCCGGCATGGTGGCTGAGTTTGTGGTGGGTCGCAGTGCGCAGGCCAATGCTGCGCGTGCCTACCGGGTGGCAGGTGGCCGACTGTGGGGAGTGACGGGTTACATAGGCATTTTCACCGCCACCACCATTCTGGGATTCTATTCCGTGGTGGCAGGCTGGTGCTTGCAGTATCTCTACGCCTCGATAGTGGGCGACCTAAGTGGCGACCCCGCATACGTGGCTCAGTATTTCAGCGAGTATAGCAGCGAACCCCTGCGCCCCATACTGTGGACCCTCCTCTTCCTCCTTGTCACACACCTTGTCGTGCGCAGTGGTGTGCGCAAGGGCATAGAGAAAGCATCCAAGGTGCTCATGCCGTTGCTTTTCGTGATACTCATATTCCTGGTTGTGGCCTCATGCACGCTGCCCGGTGCGTCAGAGGGTATAAAATTCCTGTTCCAGCCCGACTTCAGCAAGGTGACCACCAACACGCTGTTCGAGGCGCTTGGTCAGGCCTTCTTCTCTCTCAGTCTGGGTTGCGCCTGCCTGGTCACCTATTCCTCCTATTTCTCACGTAAGGTGCGTCTGCTTCATTCCGCCACACAGGTGGCAATCATAGACACGCTCGTGGCGATACTTGCCGGAATGATGATTTTCCCCGCTGCCTTTGCCGTAGGCGTGCAGCCCGACTCCGGACCCTCCCTGGTGTTCATCACCCTGCCCAACGTCTTCCACCAGGCTTTTTCCGCCATGCCCCTGGTGGGACATATCATCAGCATACTCTTCTATGCCCTGCTCACCCTGGCAGCCCTCACCTCCACCATCTCGATGCACGAGATAGGTACTGCCTTCGTGCATGAGGAACTGAAGATGTCTAGGGGCAAGGGCGCCTGCGTCATTACCGCCGTATGCGCAGTGATAGGCGTGTTCTGCTCGCTGTCCATGGGTGCAGTAGAGGGGCTGACCATCGGAGGCAAGGACCTGTTGGACTTACTCGACGACTTCACCTCGCAGATACTGTTGCCGTTGGGCAGCATGCTCACCTGTCTCTATGTGGGTTGGCGACTGCCTAAGACCACGGTGCTCAATGAGTTCACCAACGACGGTACGCTGAGTGCCAGACTGTTCCCAGTCTTCCTTTTCCTCATCCGTTACCTCTGTCCCATCTCCATCTTCGTCATCTTCATACACCAGTTGGGACTGATATAACATTTTGTCGATGTGGCTGAAGGAGTTTTTCTATTTCAACAAGTCTGACCGTCGCGTGCTGCTGGTGCTCGGCGCAGCACTTGTCATACTCTTCGGCACCATCTATGTCGTGGGCACGAGTCATACTGAGACGGCAGTGACCGAGGCCGACTCGCTGGCAGTGGCTCCTGTGCCCTACGATACAGCTCACCGTGCCCGTGGCCCGTACGCATACAGGCACTATCCTCCGCGCACATACTATGTGGAGGGTAGGAGAGTGGTGCTCTCCACCTTCGATCCCAACACCGCCGACAGCACCCAACTCCTTGAGCTGGGCCTGCAGCCGTGGCAGGTGCGCAACATATACAAGTATCGCGCCAAGGGTGGCGTGTATCGCACACCCGACGACTTCGGTCGTCTGTATGGTCTCACGGTGAAACAGTTTCGTGAGTTGCGCCCGTACATTCATATCTCCGAAGAGTATCAGCCGGCGAGCACCCTCCTGCCCGAACGTCAGGTGCGCGACACCCTTAAGTATCCTGTCAAGATGGCTGAGGGCACGATGCTGTCGCTCAATGATGCCGACACCACCGCCCTGCGCCGTGTGCCGGGCATAGGCAGTGCACTGGCTCAGCGCATAGTGAGATACAGGGAGCAGTTGGGCGGCTATTATTCGGTCAGCCAACTGCTTGAGATTGACAATTTCCCGCAGTCGTCGCTCCCTTTCTTCTCTCTTGGCACTCCCTCCCTCCGCCGCATCAACCTCAACCGCAGCAGTGTGGCTAAGTTGAA
>OMSQ01000151.1 GCA_900313805.1 uncultured Prevotella sp.
CTTTCTGTATGTCCTTATTATAACAAGCCATCGCAAGAGGGCATATATCAACATTTCAAATCCATAGCTCAAGCCACAAAATTGCCTGTCGTACTCTACAATGTTCCTGGACGTACCGGTATAAACATGAAGGCGGAGACTACGGTTCGTTTGGCCATGGACTGTAAGAATATTGTGGCAATCAAGGAGGCAAGTGGTAATCTTGAACAGGTGGATGAGATTATTAAAAATAAGCCAGACGATTTCGATGTCATAAGTGGCGATGATGCTCTTACCTATCAGATGGTAGCCTGTGGCGCTGTGGGAGTTATTTCTGTCATAGGAAACGCTCTGCCCAAGGAGTTCTCTCGAATGATCAGATTAGAGTTCAATAATGAATATGCTGCGGCACGCAAGATTCATTATAAGTTCATCGAACTATACAGTTTGCTATTCGTCGATGGTAATCCAGCTGGAGTTAAGGCGTTGCTCCATGAAATGGGATTCATCGACAATATTCTCAGGTTGCCTCTGGTTCCGACCAGGGTTACTACTCTGCGAAAAATGAGTGAGATACTCAAGGAACTTAAGATCTGACGATTCTTTCGAATGTAAAGACTACGTGTCAGAAAAGAGCTACATTATCTTTTCCAAATAGTTTTTCACTCGTGCAGTGTACTCTTTGGGGTAGTCTTTGTATGCTTCTGCGTGAGCACTTCCCGGCACGGTCCAACGATCTTTCTGGCCTTTCTTCGCTTCGTAAAGTGGTGAAGCCATCCATGAAGGCACGAATGTGTCGCTATCGCTATGTATGAAAAGCATGGGTTTTTCACTCGTCTTCAGTCTTTCTATTGGTGCAGCCTCAATAAAACTCCATCCGTCGCGACATGATGTGAGCATGCTGCAAGCATGCAATATTGGAAAGGCTGGTAAACCGAACTGCTCTTTCAACTCATACTTAAACTCGTCCCACACGCTGGTATATCCACTGTCCTCGATGAAACCTCGAACATAATTGGGAGTTTTCAGTCCGGAAACGTTCATTACCGTAGCGCCGCCCATGGATGTTCCATGAAGTACCATCCTGGTGTCAGTACTGTCGCGGAATAATTCATTGCACACTGGCAACCAAGTCATGACGTCATCTGCATCCTTCCATCCCATGTGTATCTCATCGCCATCGCTTAGTCCATGGCCGTGCAGGTCGGGCAGAAAGATATTGTATCCCAGCGACTCACGAAACATGTAACCCATGTAAAGGTATATCACGGAATTGCAAGTATACCCATGTATTATCATGGCAGTGTACGGAGTCTTCTCATTGGCTTGTGCATATAAGGCGTGCAGACGACGACCATCACCTGTTATCATGGTAGTATCTCTGAGCAGACCTTCCCTTTGCAGACTGTCTGCCCAAGCCTTCACGTGTGGATAATCACTGGCAAGACGCAGCCAAGACTGTTTCATATCCTTTCCGCTCATGTCTTCCAGTGCGTAGTGGTACATATAAAAACTGCCTCCTACTGTGTAGACAAGGGCTATTGCCGCAAAGAGGACGGCAGTGGCTTTTATCAGTCTTCGTGTCTTGCGTTGCATGCGATCTATCTGTTCTTATTTAGTACCGTGTACTCTCTGCCACCATGCGGTGTGAGGCAAGGCTTCGATTATCATCTCCGAAGTGGACGGCTCTGATGTAGTTAGTCCGCTGTATTCTTTTATTTTTTCCTGACGTTTGTTGTATGCCGAATAGAAGGTTGGGGTAGTCCCTTTGGCCACGACTGTTTTATCTAACTGCTTACTGATGCGCTGCCACAATTCTTTATCGGTTTCGCACAGTATGCGCGTGTAATTGCCGAAGTCATAGAAAAGAGTTGGGGTCAAACCGTCCATCACCTGCAATCCATCTTGATGTTCTGGGGCGAGTGTATGTGTGGAGTGAGCCTCATGCATAAGGGTTGCCAACGCCTCTGTTTCTCTACAGTCAGTCACCGAAAGTGACCCACAAGGTGTGCTGTATTTGCTGTAAAAATCTATAAATGTGTCTATATAGCTCTGAAACGATGGCGCTTCTTTGTCTAAAATTGTCCACAACTGCTTGTAAGGCATACCGTATGTCATCATCTCCACAGGTGAGGCAATCAGGTAATCGGTCACGGAAGAGAGCGAGTAAGCTGTTTCTATATTGGCCATATAGCAGTCGTCAAACTGTATGAAATCAGTATGTATGCCCGCTGCTCGCATGCCGTCAGACAAACTCTCTATGTCCGTTTGAAGTGTTTTGCCATTGCCGCCAAACCAGCGAGTTTCTGCCTCTTCGGCGTCAATTATACGTTTCACCATCTTTTTCTTAGACATGTACTTGTCCCAGTCAGCGCTCCTTATCCATCCCATACCATGACAACCGATAATCATGCCGTAATGGCCTCCATCTGGACGGGCGTACTTCTGTACGTCATGCCATACACTTCTTATGTGTTCGGAAGTATTAAGTAGAGGATTTGTATAACGCTCCACGGTGTCATGCTTACAGGAAAGATCACGCTTAGAATAGATTATCTCATATAGAGAGGCCTCTTTTTCATTCTTGGAAATCCATACCATCACCCTGCTGCCATTCAGCCCTCCAGCCTTGGTTATGGCATATTCTATATCGCTGATATTGGTCTGTATGTTGGCGTACAGATTTCCTGCCCAGGGGAAATACAATAGTATAGTACGCTCTGTGTAGCGTTCCTCTTCAGTGTCATTCTGGTGATGACAACTTGTCATCACCAGAATGGATAAAGCAAATAGTAAACGGAGGATATTCCTCATTGTTTTTTGTGTAATTCGCTCAATGATGCACGCAATGATGCTATCTTCTCTTGTGAGTCGTGTTGTTTCTTACGTTCCATGGCAACAACCGCCTCGGGTGCATGTGCCACGAATTTCTCGTTAGACAACTTCTTTTCTATTCCGGCAAGGAACCCTTCCAGATGTCTTAACTGGGCCTCCTGTTTCTCTATCTCAGCCTGCACGTCAATCATATCGCCGAGTGGCACTTCAAACTCGTATGTGCCAACAAGGAACTGAGCTGCATCTGCATGCTTCGCCGATACAGTACTGAATTCCTTCAAGTTTGCCATCTTCATAATGATGTCTGTGTATGGCGCATGATGGTTTTCACCTATGGCGTGCAGCACTAATTTCTCCTTCTGTGGTATGTTCTTGCTGGCACGCTGTGCACGTACTTGCGATACAATTTGCTTCACCTCGTCAATGGCTGTTATTAGTGCAGCATCCCCTGGCTCGGGGGCAGGTATACGCAGTTCTTCACACATTATGCTGTCTCCTTCGTTACGGTCGTAGATATGTTGCCACAACTCTTCTGTAATGAAGGGCATAAATGGATGGAGCAACTGGAGCAACTGCTCGAAGTAAATCAGTGTCTGCTTCATGGTTGTGCGGTCCACTGGTGAGCCGTATGCCGGTTTAATCATCTCCAGATACCAACTTGAGAACTCGTCCCAGAATAACTGATAAACACTCATTAGCGCATCGCTAATGCGGTATTTGCTCAGCATGTCGCTTATCTCAGCATGTGTGGCGCGCAGACGGGCGGCAAACCAAAGAGTAGCGGTTTCCGCTGCAGCAGACTGTTCAATGTCGGCTACTTGCCAGCCTTTCACCAGACGGAAAGCGTTCCATATCTTGTTGTTAAAATTACGCCCCTGTTCACAGAGGGCTTCGTCAAATAGTATATCATTACCAGCAGGAGCACTAAGCATCATACCCATACGCACTCCATCGGCACCGTATGTCTCTATCAGTTCTATAGGGTCGGGTGAATTGCCAAGGCTCTTCGACATTTTCCTGCCAAGTTTATCGCGCACGATGCCCGTGAAGTAAACGTTCCTGAAGGGTATCTTGCCCATATACTCCTCACCAGCCATTATCATGCGGGCCACCCAGAAGAAGATTATGTCGGGGGCAGTCACAAGGTCGCTTGTTGGATAGTAATAGTGTAACTCCTCATTTTCTGGGTTATTGATTCCATCAAAGAGTGAGATGGGCCATAACCAGGAAGAGAACCATGTGTCGAGTGCATCCTCATCCTGACGCATGTCAGATATCGAAATAGTTGCATCGCCACTCTTTTCGCGTGCTAGTTTCAGAGCCTCGTCTAAAGTCTCAGCAACTACAAAATCATCGTTGTCATTGTAGTAGTATGCTGGTATGCGATGCCCCCACCACAACTGTCTGGAGATACACCAGTCTTGTATGTTCTCTAACCAGTTCTTGTATGTATTCTTGTATTTCGTGGGATAGAACTGCATCTCTCCGGTCATCACTGGCTTAAGGGCTATTTCAGCAAAATGTTTCATCCGCAGGAACCACTGTAGTGACAGGCGCGGCTCAATGGCCGTGTCGGGATTGCGCTCTGAATACCCTACTTTATTAGTGTAGTCCTCTACTCGTTCCATCAGTCCTGCTGCCTCCAAGTCTTTGGATATCTGTTTGCGACAGTCAAAACGGTCCATACCCACATACAGGGGAGAGGCTTCCGATATGGTGCCGTCAGCATTAAATATGTCAATGGTTTCCAACTTGTGGGTCTTGCCAAGCATGTGGTCGTTGGTGTCGTGAGCGGGAGTCACCTTCAAGCAACCTGTGCCAAACTCTATGTCTACGTAACGGTCTTCTATCACAGGTATCACTCTGCCTACCAGTGGCACTACCACCTCCTTGCCCTTAAGCCATTGGTTCTTTGGATCTTTCGGATTGATACACATGGCTGTATCGCCCATGATGGTCTCTGGACGAGTTGTTGCCACCACAGCATAGTATCCTTTTTCGTCACGGTGTACCACATCACCTTCACCAGCTACTACATTGTCGCAGTCGTGCACATAGTACTTCAGGTGGTATAGCTTCGACTGTTCCTCTTTGTAAATCACCTCTTCGGTACTCAGTGCTGTCAACGCCTTTGGGTCCCAGTTTACCATACGCAAGTCACGATAAATGTAACCTTTGCGATACAGGTCAACGAATACCTTTATCACACTGGCACTGCGCTTCTCGTCCATGGTAAACGCCGTGCGATCCCAGTCACATGAGGCTCCCAGACGGCGCAGCTGTTTCAGTATGATACCTCCATGTTCATGAGTCCATGCCCATGCGTGTTTAAGAAACTCTGCTCTGGTTAAGTCATGCTTCTTTATACCCTGCTCTGACAGCTTCTTCACCACCTTGGCTTCAGTGGCTATCGACGCATGGTCGGTACCTGGTACCCAACAGGCATTCTTGCCTTCCTGACGGGCTCTGCGGACAAGTATGTCCTGTATTGTGTTGTTCAGCATGTGGCCCATGTGAAGTACTCCCGTCACATTGGGTGGTGGAATAACTATAGTGTAGGGCTGTCGACCATCGGGTTTGGAACTGAACAACTTGTGTTCCAACCAGTATTCATACCACTTCGATTCCACTGCATGCGGATCATATTTGCTTGCTAATTCCATATTTCTTTTCTTTTTGGGGTTCTGTAAACCGCTTTCTTTGATTTTGCCTGCAAAATTACGAAAATAGTACTCAATAAACAAATCTTACTTAATTATTTGTATATTACAAACATATAAGAGGGATGTATTTGCAGTACATCCCTCCAGTTGCGCGAGTCTTTATTTCTTTTACCCTTTCAATCTGTTGATGGCATTCTCATAGCTGTAGATAAGTGCCTGTACCACTTCACTCGTGGGTAGTATGCTGCGTATGGCAGAGGCAACCTGACCAATTTCTACCTCACCGTTGTCGATATCATCCTCAAAAATGCCACGACGGGCACTGCCTGGAGGTACTAACTGTAGCAGATCTTCACGTGCTGCGCCCTCTTTCTCTGCCTCATCTATTTTGCCAAAAAGTGTGTTTTTCACCAGTCGGGTGGGGGAGAGGAGTTTCAGTGTGAGCATGGTGTCGCCTTCCTCTAAATGTGTACAGCGTTCTTTATATGCAGCAGAAGCACTACTCTCCTCTGTAAGTGCAAAAAGGGTGCCTATCTGAACTCCTTCTGCACCGAGGACCTCTGCAGCTAACCATGCATCACCAGAAGCTATGCCTCCTGCGGCAATGAGGGGAAGGGTTGTAGCTTTTCTCACCAGTGGCACCAGTACCATAGTGGTAGTTTCCTCACGACCGTTATGGCCGCCAGCTTCAAAACCCTCACACACCACAGCGTCCACACCTGCCTCTTCACATTTGCGAGCAAACTTACTGCTGCTTACTACATGGCAAACCTTCACACCATGCTGGTGAAACAGAGTAGTATATTTCTTTGGACTGCCTGCTGATGTGAACACTATCTTCACGCCTTCTTCTATAATAATCTGTACGAAGGCTTCTGCTTGAGGGTTCATTAGTGGCAGGTTAACTCCCCAAGGCTTGTTTGTGGCAGCACGTAATTTGGTGATATGCTCGCGCAACAGTTCCGGGGTCATTGAACCGGCTCCGAGCAGACCAAGACAACCGGCATTGCTCACTGCAGCTGCCAGTCGCCAACCGCTTATCCATACCATACCACCTTGTATTATCGGGTATTCAATACCGAACAGGTCGCATATTCTATTACTTTTCATCATTTATTTTTTTGAAAAAAGCACCCCTCACCAATTTGGGTGAAGGGTGCTCAAATATTGCATAATGTCGATTACTTGTTCATGAATTTCTTGCCATTCTGTATCACAACACCCTTGTAACTGTTGTTCACACGCTGTCCGGCAATGTTGTACATTGGAGTATTAGCATCAGCCTTGGTCACGGAGGTAGTATTGATACCTGTAGTTGCATCAAACTTGGTTGGTATCAGTTGCAATGTGCCCTTGAATGTCTTGACAATACCAGTGGCATTGTAGTACTTATCAGTGCCTACATACTGTTCGAAGTCGTTGAATGCTTCGTCAGCAAACTCGTTGTACAACTTGATTTTCTCAGTGCCCACAGTCAGGTAGTACTCGGTCGTTTCTTCATTTGGTGCAGGAGCGGCGCCAGCAAGTTGCAGTTCTATCACACCTATCTGAGTGTTTGCAGCTACGGACAATACTACTTCATTTGCACTGCCAGCCCATTTTGCCTCTGTCTCGGTGAACTTACCTTGGTCGTTCTTTGCAGGTGCGGTCAGCGTACCCGTGTTAACTGTATTGCCATCAGCCCATTTCACATTTGAGGGTTGATTGTGCAGGGTGAATACTATGCCGTTCATGGTTTGTCCTGTTGGAGCTGTGATGGTCAGTGTGCCGCCATACATGCGCAGACGAGGTGCAGCACTCCAAATACGGTTTGGTGTACCACTGGGATTAGCAGTCACGGTAATAGTAGCACCGTCAACAGCTGCAGAAGTTATGGTCTCGGTTATATCACCGTCTGTAACTGCTGTTGCTCCATTACCACTGCTTGTGCCTGGAAGTGTGGGGAAAAGGGTGGCATAGTCGGTGTTGATGTCAAACTTTATACTGCCTTCCTGTGGATCAACTGGAGTTGTGCCGTCGGTGGTAATGGTGGCACCGTTGATTATCACAAGATTGCTAAGATTGTTGGCTGCCTCTGCTATCGTTATTTCGGTAGGTGTCACTTCAGTCACTTCGCCGTGCAGCAGATTGTCATCATTAGTGTAACCTGTCAGGGCTACAGCCTCGGGCAGTCCGTTATACTCATCGCGTGTCACTATCACACTACCGTTAATGCTCTCACCTACCTCGAAATTCAGGTTGTTGTCGCCGTTGTAGTAGAACTCCACACTGCCGCTCTCATCGCGTACGAAGGCCTGTGTATAACCATTAGAAGCAACATTGAAAATGTGAGTCACCTGTGCATTGTTGAGGGTGAGGTTGGCATGCTTGCCTTTCTCCAGTGCCACAAACTCAGCTATGTTGTTCACATCAACGATAGTGGGACCCACAGGTCCAACTTCACTTTCAACGAAGTCGCCTGTCAGTGCTATCTCGTAGTCGTCGTTATATGGTAGAAGTATACCTGTCACATCGTATGCCTTGGTTGGGTCAGTGTCGCTAAGAGCGAGCTTGAACTTGTTGTATAGAGCAATGCTTTCATCACCGATAGTTCCTGTGGCAGAGGTCTTCACATTGTTCTTGTCCAAAGCAAATGTGCCTACGGTTACACCGCGTAGCAGCACGAGATCGCACACGTATTTGCTGTCCTTCATCACGCTGAGGGTCAACTCCTTCGGTGAAACATTGGCTGCAGTGCTGGTCAGGTTGTCAGCATTTGTGGCATCAGTCTTGACAAATTCAGGTGCATTCTGGTATATGTCATACTTACCGGTAACGGTTCCGTTCACTTTGTTGCCAGCTTCGAGGTTAAGGCCCGCTTTGAAGAAGTCAATGGCACCGCTGGCATCGCGCACATAGGTGTCGTTGGTGCCTACATAGAGTACTTCTGCATCGGTGAGAGTCAGCTCAGCTTCTGAGCCTTTCTCAAGCGCCTTGAAAGCTGCTATGTTTGCTGCCTTGGGCAGTTCGGTCTTTTCAAACGTCATTTCTGCGCTCTTGCCAGTTGTCTCGTCGAATGCCTTCACTGTGCATGACTCTGTAATGAAGAAGGGAGCAGTATAACTTATGAAATTGTCATTGTTTTCATCTGCGGGGTCACTTCCATCGAGCGTATAGTATATCATGGCATTTGAGGCAGATGACTTGATGGTCACCTCGGTGCTGGTCACAAAGGGAGTCTGACCACTGATTGTCAAAGTGGCCTCGGCAGCGCCTTCTTCCACAGTGACTGTGATGGTGGCAAAGTTGTAACCTTTGGTGAAAGAGAACGTCACACTCTGAGCATCGCCAGTCCACTCTGCATTGTCTATGTCAAGTGTTCCTGAATCGGCACTGATTCCATCCTTGTTGTTTGCCTTGGTAGTATGCACATAAGCAATTTTTGTAATTTTCTTGCCAGAGGGAACAGAAAAAGACAATGTCGCACCATTGTACAAACGAAGTTGTACTTTTTGAGTATTGTAGTCGGTCCAAAAACGATTAGGTGGGGTTCCCGTAGCTGGTGTAACGGCCATTGTAACACCGCTTTTCACATAACTTACCTCAGAAGTTATGTCACCAGAAGTGTCTCCACTGGCTGAAACACCTGTTATGCCAGCAAACATTGAAGCATGCTCGGCATCAAAGTCAAATAACACATCTGTGGCAGAAGCTATGTGGCACACGGCCATCAGCAATACTGCCAAGGAGTAGCGTAAAAATTTGTTCATGTAAGATTTGATTATAGTTAATAGATTAAAGATTTCTTTTGCAAAAATAATATTTATTGAGGTCAGCACAAAATATTTCAGTGAATATTTTCGTGCTGACCTCAATTAAAAAGAGACTCTTATTTCTTTGCCGTTGTTCAACTGTCGTATTCCTGCCAACTTTTTACCTTTATGTCCTCTTGCTTCATGGCGCAGAAGGCTTCAATAAAGGCTTTTGCCAGTCGTACATTTGTCATCAGAGGTATGTTGTGATCAATAGCACCTCGACGTATGCGATAGCCATTGGTCAGTTCGCGCTTAGTGTGGTTTTTAGGCACATTGATAATCAGGTCCAGACGGTGGTTGGCTATTAAGTCCATCACGTTGTCCTCACCAGGTTCATCCGGCCATTTCACTGCTTTAGCTCCCACGCCATTCTCTTGCAAGAATCGTGCAGTGCCAGCTGTGGCATATACCTCGTATCCCTTCTCTACAAGCATGCGTGAGGCATCGAGCAGGTCAACCTTGCCTTTCACACCTCCCGATGAGATGAGTACAGAGCGCTTTGGCAGACGGTAACCAGTGGCTATCATAGCGTTGAGCAATGCCTCATGCAGATCGTCGCCAAGACAACCCACTTCGCCCGTCGACGACATGTCTACTCCCAGAACGGGGTCTGCGTTCTGCAGACGCGCAAATGAGAACTGTGAGGCCTTTACACCTATCCGGTCAATGTCAAACTCGCTCTTGTCTGCGCGGGTGTATGGTGCATCGAGCATTATCTTTGTAGCAGTTTCTATGAAATTGCGTTTTAGTATCTTACTTACGAAGGGGAACGAGCGTGAAGCACGGAGGTTGCACTCTATTACGCGCACCTGACGATCTTTAGCAAGGAACTGTATATTGAACGGACCACTGATGTTCAACTCCTTAGCAATTTTTCTTGCTATCTTCTTTATCTGCCGTATGGTAGAGAAGTAGATATGTTGTGCGGGGAACACCATAGTGGCATCGCCACTGTGCACACCTGCATACTCTATGTGCTCGCTTACAGCGTATTCCACTATCTCGCCCTTGTCGGCCACAGCATCAAACTCTATTTCCTTGGTGTCTTGCATGAACTTCGACACAACAACAGGATAGTCTTTGCTGACCTCGGTTGCCATCTGAAGGAAGCGGTCTAACTCATCAAAGTCGTAACATACGTTCATAGCTGCACCGGAAAGGACGTATGACGGACGTACCAAGACTGGGTATCCCACCTTCTCCACAAACTCGTGGATGTCAGCTGTAGAGGTCAGTGCACGCCATTCTGGTTGATCGACGCCCAACTTATCGAGCATGGCAGAGAACTTGTCGCGGTTCTCTGCACGATCAATATCCACCGGTGAGGTGCCAAGTACAGGCACACCCTGATGGTACAGTTTCATAGCCAGGTTGTTGGGTATCTGTCCACCCACGCTTACTATCACGCCACGCGGCTGTTCTAAATCTATCACGTCGAGGACTCGTTCTAAAGACAACTCGTCAAAATACAACCTGTCACACATGTCGTAGTCTGTCGACACCGTTTCAGGATTGTAGTTTATCATGATTGACTTGTATCCCAGTTTCCTGGCGGTATTTATGGCATTAACAGAGCACCAGTCAAATTCTACCGATGAACCTATGCGATAGGCACCGCTGCCGAGAACTACTACCGACTTTTCATTCTTGTAGTAGTCTATGTCGTGACCGCTGACAGCGTAGGTCATATATAGATAGTTGGTCAACTCCGGATGCTCACTGGCTACAGTGTTGATACGTTTTACAGCTGGCATTATGCCACGCTGCTTGCGGTAGCGGCGCACTTCCAAGTTCTCCTTCACCATATTGCCCTGCTTGGGCTTCAGCACGAAGCGTGCTATCTGGAAATCACTGAAACCGGCCGCTTTCACTTCACGCAGGAAGTCATCGCTAAGGTCTTCTATTCGGTCGTATGCTTGAAGTTGGTGCTTAAGGTCTACTATATGTTTCAAGCGTTCAAGGAACCATGTGTCTATCTTGGTGAGTTCCTCCACACGCTCTATGCTGTATCCCTCTTCGAGCGCCTGGGCTATAGCGAAGATTCGTAGATCTGTGGGATTGGAGAGGGCGTCGTCCAAATCGTCAAAGTGAGTATGGTCATTACCCACGAAACCATGCATACCCTGACCTATCATGCGCAGGCCCTTCTGTATCATCTCTTCGAAACTGCGGCCGATAGACATTATTTCGCCTACCGATTTCATGGATGAGCCTATCAGACGGCTTACTCCAGCGAACTTGGTGAGGTCCCAGCGAGGTATCTTGCATATCATATAGTCAAGCGAGGGAGCCACGTATGCACTGTTTGGGGTTCCCATCTCCCCTATCTGATCTAGAGTGTATCCTAGAGCTATCTTGGCTGCCACGAATGCCAGCGGGTAGCCTGTAGCTTTGGATGCAAGGGCTGATGAACGACTCAAACGCGCGTTCACCTCAATGATGCGGTAGTCGTTGGTTGCAGCGTTGAAAGCAAACTGAATGTTACATTCACCAACTATGTTTAGGTGACGTACACACTTTATCGACAACTCTTGAAGCATGCTCACTTGTTCGTTGGTAAGTGAACAAGTGGGAGCAACAACTATCGACTCGCCTGTATGGATGCCAAGTGGATCGAAATTCTCCATAGAGGCAACAGTGAAACAGTGGTCATTGGCATCACGTATCACCTCAAATTCTATCTCCTTCCATCCTTTCAACGATTCTTCCACTAATACCTGTGGTGCAAAGGTGAATGCACTTTCAGCCAACTCTATGAATTTATTCTCGTCGGGACAGATGCCACTGCCTAAGCCACCGAGAGCGTAAGCACTGCGTATCATTATAGGGTAGCCTATCTTTCGGGCTGCAGCCAGTGCATCGTCCATGTTCTCCACAGCTTCGCTTATTGGAGTCTTTAGAGAGGCCGTGTCTAGTTTCTTGACAAACAAGTCGCGGTCCTCTGTATCCATAATGGCTTCAACTGATGTGCCCAGCACTTGTACATCGTACTTCTCCAATGTGCCGTCGCGATACAATTCCGTGCCGCAGTTAAGTGCTGTCTGACCACCAAAAGCTAAAAGAATACCGTCAGGGCGCTCTTTCTTAATGATTTCTGTCACAAAATAGGGAGTGACGGGCTGAAAATACACCTTGTCGGCAATGCCCTCTGAGGTCTGAATGGTGGCAATATTGGGATTGACCAGTACTGAGGATATACCCTCTTCGCGCAATGCCTTCAATGCCTGTGATCCCGAATAGTCAAACTCGCCAGCCTGACCAATCTTTAAGGCGCCACTACCGAGCACCAATACTTTCTTCAGTGATTTCTTCATGTGTGTTGAGCTTTGTTTTTAATAGTGAAAGTTGCCGTTTGACAGCAATTCGTTCTTTCAGCATGCAAAAGTACAAAGATTTTTAAGAAAAAAACTACATTAGTCAACTTTTTTATCTATTTTTGCAAACAAATTTATTTGCCAGATGCCCGATCTTTTTTCCATCTCTCTCAACGACGTTTCTGTGGGATATTTATCTCGCCATTGGAGCATATCAGTATTACAACACATCAATGCTAATTTACAAATTGGCATGCTCACCTGCCTTATTGGACAGAATGGGGTGGGGAAGTCTACTCTGATGCGCACTATTGCTGGTTTTCAACCTGCGATGGAAGGGGATATACTGATAATGGGGCAAGAATTGGGAAGCATGTCGCAGACTCAACTGGCAAAACAGGTAGCTGTGGTGTTGACTGAAAAACCTAACGTGCAGAACATGACTGTGTATGACATGATAGCCATGGGACGTACTCCATATACAGGATTCTGGGGAAATCTTAAAGAAGAGGACTGTCAGGTGGTTGATAGCGCAATAGCACAGGTGGGTATCTACTCACTGGCAAGACGGATGGTTGACACACTCAGCGATGGTGAACGACAGAAGGTGATGATAGCCAAGGCTTTAGCTCAACAGACTCCTGTCATCTGTCTCGATGAGCCTACTGCTTTTCTTGACTATCCTTCAAAGGTGGAGATGATGATGCTGCTCAAGAACCTATGTCAGAAAGAGCGGAAAAGCATACTCATGTCTACTCATGACTTGGAACTGGCCCTGCAGTTGGCAGACCTGCTATGGCTTATCACTGCCGATGGTAAACTGGTTATTGGCAGTCCCAGTAAACTGGCTCATGATGAACTGCCACGATTTGTAGAGCGCAACGGAATACGACTGGATGCTGACACGCTGACTATCATGGTACAAAAATAAAGAACGGGCAACCTCTTTAAAAAGGATGCCCGTCATTATACTATGTATTCTTATTTTCTTATTATTATCTGTTACGCTCTGCCTGTTTGATCACATTAACGTTTTGCTGTTCTATGTTAGTTAAGCGTACGTTCCTTGATACAGGACGATACCAACGCTGTTGGTTAAAGTAGCTCCTCATGTCATCAGTTTCGAAGATATAACCATGACGCGCATAAATCTCGTTACGCATAATCTTCAACTGCCATGCAGAATATCCATCAAGGTCGCCATAGTTGATGCGCTCTGTAGAAGCCCAGGGGAACATGCCAGCACCTTTTGCATAGAAATTTGAAGGCTGCTCAGGACGCGGCGGACGATTGTAACGGTCGTCTCTGTATGGGTCATCGGCAGGAACTGGAACATATTCCTTA
>OMSQ01000152.1 GCA_900313805.1 uncultured Prevotella sp.
AAAAACAAAAACTGCGTTGTTTGTTTTGTATTTCTCTCGCCTTGCACTACCTTTGCAGAAAAATAGAGATTATCATGGAATATATAGTTTCTGCACGTAAATACCGGCCTATGACCTTCGATGCCGTGGTGGGGCAGTCGGCACTGACCACTACGCTGAAGAATGCTGTGAAGAGTGGCAAGCTGGCACACGCCTTCCTGTTCTGCGGTCCCCGCGGTGTGGGCAAGACCACCTGCGCCCGCATCTTTGCCAAGGCCATCAACTGCGAGAACCCCTCTGCCGACGGAGAGGCCTGCGGCGAATGTGAGAGTTGCCGTTCATTTGACGAACAGCGGTCGTTTAACATCTTCGAACTGGATGCCGCCTCGAACAACTCGGTGGAAGACATAAAGAACCTGATGGACCAGACGAGGGTGCCTCCACAGACAGGCAAGTACAAGGTGTTTATCATAGACGAGGTACACATGCTCTCGGCTGCCGCCTTCAATGCCTTTCTTAAGACACTGGAGGAACCCCCCTCGTATGTCATCTTCATACTCGCCACTACAGAAAAGCAGAAACTGCTGCCCACGATAATATCACGCTGCCAGATATACGACTTTGAACGTATGACTGTGGCCAACACCATATCACACCTGAAGATGGTGGCAGAGAAGGAAGGTGTGAAATACGAGGAGGAGGCACTACAGGTGATAGCAGAAAAGGCTGACGGCGGCATGCGTGATGCACTGTCAATCTTCGACCAGTGCGCCAGTTTCTGCCAGAACGACCTGACCTACGCCAAGGTGATAGAAAACCTGAATGTGCTGGACACGGACAACTATTTCCAACTTGTGGACCTGTGCCATGAGAACAAGGTGCCAGAGGCTATGTTGCTGTTGGACAAGGTACTGGCACAGGGCTTCGACGGCGGCAGACTAGTGGTAGGACTGTCGGCACACATACGTAATGTGCTCATGGCAAAGGACGAGAGTACAGCGGCACTTCTGCAGACGAGTGAACGACACCGCCAGCGCTACAAGGAACAGGCGAAGAAATGCGACACACGCTTCCTGTACGGTGCTCTGAAAGTGCTGAACCACTGCGACCTGAACTACCGTCAGAGCAGCAACAAGCGTCTGCTAGTGGAACTGGCCATCATAGAGACAGCACAGCTCACACAGGATGAGGACGTGAGCAGTGGGCGTGGCCCTGCAAGAAGATTAAAATCCCTGTTCAAACATATCACTAACGGCAGTCAGGCTCTTAAGGCAGTACAGGGTAGCCGCGCCGACCGCCCATTGACACTGAAGCCCGCCCCCTCTCCTGCGGGCACACCTTCGCGAACCCACGCGCCCATATCTACCCAACAGCCTCCTAAGGAGATGCCCAAGGCACCTCCTACGCTGAACATCAGTCAGATAACCAACTCACTGTCCACGTTAGGTCGCAAGGAAAGGCCCTCATATCTGAAGGTGGAAGAAGCAGACACCAACGAACGGCAGCCCTTCACACAGGACGACGTTCAGCGCGAGTGGATGGCCATGTGTGTGCGCATGCAGAGCAGCATGCCCGGACCGGCAGCACGACTGAAACAGATAATACCACAACTAGAAGAGCCGACGAAAGTGATGCTGGTGGCCGACAACCCTCTGCTAATGGCCGACATACAGGGCATCATACGCCGCATACGCGCCACTCTGGCCCAGGCACTACACAACGGCGACATACAAGTGGAGGTACGACTGGCCAAGAGCGAAGAGACGAGCCATGCCTATACTCGCCGCGAACTCTACGACAACATACTCAAAGAAAACCCGGCCATAGAACAGCTAAGGCAGTTGTTAGACCTGGAACTGGCCTGACAACCGCCTTATGTGTTTTTTGAGTAGATGTGTCTCAGATGAGCGGCATGTTGCACTGCTCGCACTTGCGGCGCATCTCTTCGGGCCAGATGCTGGCCTGTATCTCGCCTATATGAGCCTTGTGCAACATAATCATACACAGACGGCTCTGTCCGATACCGCCACCCACACTCAGTGGCAGATGACCTTCGAGCAACTGCTGGTGGAAGTACAGGTTCTTTCTCTCCTCCATTCCCTCGAGTGCCAACTGGCGCAGCAGGGCTTCGCTGTCAACGCGTATGCCCATCGACGAAAGCTCAAGAGAGCGTCCCAGCACTGGATACCATATCAGGATATCGCCGTTGAGACCCATCTTACCATTTTCTGAAATAGTAGACCAGTCGTCGTAGTCGGGAGCCCTGCCGTCGTGCTTCTTGCCATCGGAGAGTCGTCCGCCTATGCCCTCAATGAACACAGCCCCGTATGCCTGGCAGATGGCATCCTCACGCTCGTGTGGCGACTTGTCGGGATACATCTTAAGCAGGTCCTCACTGTGTATGAAATGTATCTTTTCGGGCAGGAAGGGCTTCAGTTGAGGATAGGTCTCACAAGTCAGGTATTCCGAGCGAAGTATAGCAGCATATATGCGCTCCACAATGCTGTGGAGGAAGGCGGATGTGCGCTGCTCACTGCGAATGACAGCCTCCCAGTCCCACTGGTCAACGTAGAGCGAGTGGATATTGTCCAGTTCCTCGTCGGCGCGTATGGCATTCATGTCGGTGTACACGCCATAGCCGGGTTGGATGTGATATTCTGCCAGTGTGAGTCGCTTCCACTTAGCCAGTGAGTGCACCACCTCGGCCTTGGCATCGCCCAGGTCTTTTATCGGGAAAGTGACAGCACGTTCCACACCGTTAAGGTCGTCGTTGATACCAAGCCCCTTGAGCACGAAGAGCGGAGCCGTGACACGGCGCAGCCTCAGTTCGGTAGACAGGTTTTGCTGGAAGAATTCCTTAATCAGTTTTATACCCTGTTCCGTCTGCTTCATATCGAGCAGCGGACTGTAATCAGAAGGACATATCAGTCTGCTCATACTTTATTTTTCTAAAATTCGGCTGCAAAGGTAGCATTATTTTCCATATCATCAAAATTATTTGTTGTGATTTTACAAAAAGTAAGAATTTTGCTCAAATCACTTACTTTTTGACATGACGTATTTATTATAGTTTACTCACCGTGAGTTTTTCGTCACCGATTGTTTGCTTGTTTCATTCCTTTTGACTACCTTTGCAGACCGAAAGCGGTGATGTGGCTGCCGATGGCAGAGCACACGCTTGAGCAAGCACCTGTAGTTCAATGGATAGAATATGGGATTCCGGTTCCCAGGATTAGGGTTCGATTCCCTACAGGTGTACGAAGAAACCCTGTAAATCAGCGACTTACAGGGTTTTTATATTCTAACGTATCAAACAGTTAACACACCGTACACATGACATTGCCTAAATTCATCATCACATCCGACGGTCATCTGCGCCTGGGTTGGGTACACATGCACCGCGACTTGCTTCAGTCGGGCGACAAGTGCTTCGGCGGCGGCTATTTCTTCGTAGACAGCGTGAGCATGCAACTGAAGTTAGACCGTTCGTCGTATGATTACGGCCGTCCGATGTGGCATCTGCTCACCCGTCTGGTGGTGCCTCACGAGTATCGCGGCATGAGCATAGTGTATAGCTATGACGATGATGACTGCGGTGACGTGATACTGAGCGACATATTGCCAGTGGAATACATCTGAGGTCAGTGGTGCACCAGCGTGCCTATCTCCTCGCCCTCGATTACTTTTTTCAGATTGCCTACCACATCCATATTGAACACATAGATGGGCAGGTTGTTCTCATCGCACATCACGATAGCCGAGAGATCCATCACCCTCAGTCCACGTTCGAGCACCTCCTTGTAGGTGATGTCGGTAAACTTAGTTGCGGTGGGGTCTTTCTCTGGGTCGGCAGTATATATGCCGTCCACACGTGTGCCTTTGAGCATCACATCGGCCTCTATCTCTACGCCACGTAGCGAGGAGCCCGTGTCGGTGGTGAAATACGGCGAGCCTGTGCCTGCTGAGAAGATACACACCCTGCCTGCCTGCATCTGCTCTATAGCCTTCCACTTGGTGTAGAACTCCCCAATGGGTTCCATTCTAATGGCAGTGAGCACGCGGTTTTCCACGCCCTCGGCAGTGAGAGCCGACGAGAGAGCCAGCGAGTTGATGACAGTGGCCAGCATGCCCATCTGGTCGCCCTTCACTCGGTCGAAGCCCTTTGTGGCACCACTCAGACCACGGAAGATATTGCCGCCACCTATCACGATGCCTATCTCCACTCCCATGGCATGTATCTCCTTTATCTGCCGGGCGTAGTCGCCCAATCGTTCTGGGTCTATGCCGTAGCCTTGCTTACCCATCAGACTCTCGCCACTGAGTTTCAGTAATATTCTTTTAAATCTTGCCATAACAGTTATTGTTTAAGATATTATAATTTTTCCTGTATCACATATTCCACCTCTTTGAAGGCATACTCACGTGTGCGCCCTTCGGTATCGGCAAGCATGAGCGCTCCATCGCGTCTCACCCCGAGAATACGGGCAGAGAACAGTCCGCCTGCGTCCCTGTAAGTATGCCATCCCTCGCGTCGGTAGAGCACACTGTGGTAGTCGTCACTCACGGCGTCATGCTCGCCATGCTCCACTTGTGAGAGCCTTGAGATAAGACATGAGACGATATGCTCAAGCAGCTGCTGTCTGTCGAGTTCATGCCCCACGATGTTGCAAAGCGACATGGGGTTGGGTGCATCGGAGCGAAACTGCTGCTGGTTGACATTTATTCCCACTCCCCAGATAAAGCGGCGCACCGAGTGCTGGTGCAGCGATGTCTGGATGAGGGTGCCGCTCACCTTATAATCTCGATAGTACACGTCATTTGGCCACTTGAGCGAAAAGCCATCAGCATAGGCATGGGTATCGGGGAATGATGAGAGCGCATCGTGCAGAGCCAGGGCACCCGCCATACTGAGCACGTACTGGCAGTCAGCCTGCACCCCGTGAGGACAACAGAGCACGCTGAAGAGCAGGTTGCTGCCCTCCTCGCTCTCCCAGGTATTGGTGCCCTGCCCTCTGCCTGCCGTCTGATAGTCGGCGTCAACCACCAGCAGGTCCGTATCGGGAGACAACGACAACTCAGCCACGTAGCGGTTGGTGCTGTCGGTGTGATGTAGATGTATATACTGCACTCTCATGGTTCACTATCTGTTGATGGGCAGGGGCAGGAAAGCATCCTCTATATGTTCTATCTGAGCTGTCTCTCCAGCCACCACGGTTATGATGTCGAAACGTATGGGCAGCATCACCCTGTGTTGTTGTACGTAGGCATGGGCTGCCATGGTGAGCGAACGTATCTTGCGTCTGTCGACGGCAGCCGAGGGTTCGGCAAAGAGTGTGTTGCGTCGCGTCTTCACCTCTGCCACGACCAAGGTGCCGCCATCTGGAGTGATCGCCACGATGTCCAGGTCGCGATGTCCCGACTTCCAGTCGCGGTGCAACACGTGATAGCCCTTGCCTTCAAGGAAGGCCGCGGCCTGGCTTTCTCCCCATCGTCCCAGTTCATTGTGCTGTGCCATGTGCTATCAGCGTGAGGGGTTAAGACTGAAGGCCCGCATGCCATCGTTGGCCATGTAGCGTGTGCCGTCATACTGTTTGAGTGCCCCCATCTTATACCCAAAGTCAGGAGTAGTGATTGGTTCCCAGTACACCAGTCCGCGCAGATGTTCTGGAGCATGGGTTATCATATATTCTATCACCTCCTTGCACAGCGCCTCGTGGTCGTCGGGTATGCCTATCTCCACTATCATCGACTCCTTGCCATACTTCTCGAATATCGTCTTCACATTGCCGATACACTGGTCGGCCTTCACTTGCCAGTTGAGGTCGATGACCGGTGGAGTGGCCAGCCAGTTCATGGCGGGATAGAGCGACCATCCCAGCATGTCGTAGTCAACCTGGTATTTTTTCAGTATATCGAGGATAAACTCCGTGCGCTCTATCATAAAACCGTTGTCGATATGTACCATCGTGATGGCAGAGGGAAACACCTGCTTGCATGTTTCGTGCCCGCGGCGGAAGAGCAAGGCGAAGTTCTCGGGGTGTTCGATGGCGTCGCCCAGTGGTTTCATGAAACCTGTAGGAGTCTCGTTGCCCACCTGTATCCATGTGGGTGTGACTCCAGCCTCTTTCAGAGCGTTGAGCACTGCTCGTGTGTGCATCTCTACTGAGTCAGCCAGTTGCTGTATATTGCAGTCTTTCCATGCCTTTGGCACATTCTGTTTCTGCGGGTCTGCCCACCAGTCACTATAGTGGAAGTCAACCATCACCTTCATGCCTGCCTGTGTAGCTCTGACAGCCTTGGCCACCATGTCCTTGGTGTCGCACCATATACGACCGTCGAGTCGGTCGGGGTCTGGATGCACCCACACTCTGAGTCTCACCATGTCCATGCCGCAGTCCTTGAGCATCTGAAAGCCATCGGTGGGCTGTCCCTGCTGGTCAACTAGTTGATACTTGCCCAGCTGTTCTATCTGTGTTATCCAACTGATATCTGCGCCCTTCGCGAAGTCTGGTGCCTGTTGAGCCTGTATTGCGACAGCGGAGAAAAGCATTGCTGCCGCGAGCAGGCAGATGTATGTCATGCGTCTGTTCATGGTTGTGAA
>OMSQ01000043.1 GCA_900313805.1 uncultured Prevotella sp.
CAGTTAATAGGGCAATAATAATTATTCAACGATTAGTCCTCATACAGTGACCGCTCTATAACCAGTGGCATGCGCTTGCGCTTATACTCTGAACCGCGATGGCGTGACAGCACGCGCTCCACGGTCTCTGCTCCGTAAGCGTCTATCAGCCGCCGCATCTGCTTCTCGTCGTCGCCCTGTTGCAGGTAGGTGTCGAGTATGTCGTCCACATCGTCGTAGGTATGGCCAGGGGCTATCTGGGCCATGTCACCACCGGCGGCCACACCGTTGCCGTCGGTAGGCAGTATGTCGTAGGCTGCTTGCAGGGCCTGATGGCGAGGGTCAGACTCATCGGCATAGCATTCGGTGAAGATGTACTTGCACAGATCATACACCTCGTGCTTCCACAGCCCGCCTATGGGGTTGTAGTCGGCCACGTCGCCGTGGATGGTCCAGAAACCCAGGTTGTGCTCGGTCAGGTTGTCGGTGTCCATCACCAGTCCGCCGGTCACCGAGGCGATATTGTAAAGGTATATCATGCGCAGACGGGCCTTGATGTTGCCCTGTGATACGGGCGTGGAAGGCAGTCGCTGCTCGCAGGTGGCCTTCATCAGCAGGTACTGAGCCTGCAGGTTCTCTACCCACCATTCGGTGCAAAACGCTCTCATTCCTAATGTGGCGGAGTCGTTCTCCTCGGCAGAGTTGGTGGAACAGGGCATGCTCACACCGATAAACTTAAACTCCTGCTCTGGATGTTGCTTTACCACTTCATGGCAGATGGCTGCCGTCACGGTGGAGTCGATGCCTCCGGAAAAGCCTAGTACCATGGTCTTCAGACGGTTGCCTATGAGATACTTCGCAGTCTCACTAACCATCGTCTCAAACACTTTCTTATAGTTCATAGCTGTTATGTTTTTCTGAATTTGCAATTTAGCGAAGCCAAAGGTCGTAAATATCCGTGAATTAAGCAAACTTTTTTCCGGAAAAAGAAAGCGCCCGTTCATAATGAGCGGGCGCATGAGCAGGTAGTGGTTAATTGTTAGTCTTAGTGATGGTCTTATTTCCTGTGGCTGCCAGAGTGGCTACCGGAGTGGCTGCCGTTGTTGTGGCCAGAGTGGCTGCCGGAGTTGTGGCCTCCGCTGGGCTTTCCACCGTTAGCATGTGGGCGGTTGCTGTTCATGTTGTGGTCGAACGAGTTGCCGGTGCCGGCATGGGGCTTCGTGCCGCCAGGCTTCACATTCCCGTTGGGCTTAGTCCCGCCGTTATGATGATTGCCGTGGTAACTGTTGCCAGGGGTGGGAGGGTTGAAGTTGCGGCCTTGGTAAGCACTGTTGTGGTGCTTGTTGTTGCCGCCACGGTAACTGTTGTATACACTGGGCTTGCCTACGAGGAACTGGTTGCGGTTCTTGTAGCGGTTGTACACCATGAAGCGGAAGTTGCCGTGATACCATATCAATGGGCGGTAGAAGTACGAGGTGTTCTGGTAATGCTCGTATTGGTATCCTGTGAGTACATAGCGCAGGTCGGCATTACGGCGAGCCCAGTAGGTGCCACTCACTCCACTCTGGTTGTTCACACTGAGCAGATAGTCGAGGTTGATTTCATACACTGCCTGATACTGTGTGCCACTCAGTCCCAGCTCATGGGCCATCTTGTCGCTTAGGAACAGGGCCTCGCTGCGAGCCTGGTTGAAGGGGAGGGCGGAGGCGGTGATGGCTATCGTCATCAGTACTGCCATGGTAAATATCTTCTTCATAATCGTTTCCTTTTTTAATTGTTAAACATGTGTTTGCCTCTTGTTCTGGTGCAAAGGTAGAGACTTGTTTTCATTCCACGTCCTCGGTTTTCCCTATTTGTCGCGAGGTTTTTCCCTATTCATTGTTCGCATTTCCGTTTCATACATATCCACCACTGAGCCCCCGAGCACACGGAATAAACCAAACAACTTCTTTGCCTTTGTGGCGCAAATAGTCCAAAGCGTTTTTTGGATGCAATAGAAATCATAATTTTTGTTATCTTTTCACTTTATTGGGTGGTTATTTGTAAATAAATGCTTATCTTTGTTCTTTATTATGCGTGTGAGAATTCGCGTGTACGAGCATATCTTGAATTCGTTAATAGTTTGCATAGTTCATGGCAAGAAAAAAGAAAGAAAATACATCCGGGTTGTTCGACAAACCTAAGACAGCGCAGGAACTAAAACTGGAAGGAGTACAGAACTTATATAACTTCTTGTTTGAAGCATGTAATATATTGCGCGGTCCTGTGAGTCAAGACAACTTCAAGGATTATATAACGCCAATTCTCTATTATAAGCGAATCTCTGATGTCTATGACGAGGAGGTGGAAGATGCATTATTGGAAAGTGGCGGTGATATTGAATACGCCTCATTGCCAGAACAGCACCGTTTTGTCATTCCTGACGGTTGCCACTGGAAGGATGTACGAGAGCGCACGGAGAATCTTGGTGCCGCCATAGTAGGTGCAATGCGAGGCATAGAACTGGCTAACCCAGATACTCTTTATGGAGTGCTCAGTATATTCAGCGCTCAGAAATGGACAGACAAGAAGAACCTTTCTGACGGGAAGATTCGCGACCTCATTGAACACCTGAGCACAAAGAAACTAGGCAACAAGAACTACCCAACGGATTTAATGGGCGATGCTTACGAAATTCTGCTGAAGAAGTTTGCCGATGACTCAAAAGCCAAAGCTGGTGAGTTTTATACACCTCGTTCTGTTGTCAGTCTGCTGGTCCGAATACTCGACCCTAGGCCAGGCGAAAGTGTCTATGACCCTGCTTGCGGCAGTGGTGGTATGCTCATAGAGGCTGTTCACCACATGAATCATAGCAGCCTTTGTTGTGGAAATATCTTCGGCCAGGAGAAGAACGTGGTCAACTCGGCTATTGCAAAGATGAATCTCTTTCTTCATGGTGCCAGCGACTTCAACATTATGCAGGGCGACACACTCCGCAACCCGAAGATACTGCAAGGTGGTGAGGTGGCTAAGTTCGACTGTGTGATAGCCAATCCTCCCTTCTCTTTGGAGAAATGGGGCTCGGTTGAATGGTCTTCAGACAAATATGGACGAAATATCTGGGGCACACCCAGTGACTCCTGCGGCGACTATGCATGGATACAGCACATGATAGCATCAATGGC
>OMSQ01000185.1 GCA_900313805.1 uncultured Prevotella sp.
GCTACTTTGCCCACTATTCTTCGTCGGGCAATTGTCAGCACAGGGAGGTGACTACATGATGGTAGGCACTTTCAACGGATGGTCGTTTGAACAAAGCCCTTTGGTATTCAACTATGTTGAAACCACCGCTGCCGGCGATGTTTACACTGCCTCAACTACCAGTATCTATGGTGATTGGAAAATCGTCAAGGATCATTCTTGAACCGATGCACTGGGTGGTGCAGGGACAAACATGCAAGTAGGTAACGAATACAACTTAAACAAGGGCGGAGATAACTCTGGCTTCGCTAATGGTTATGTTGTTCGAAATGCCACCTTCACTCTTACTGTGTTTGCCTCTGGCAATGCAAAAATCAAGGTAGAGGGGACTGCAGGAGAAGAACACTCTTACGGTGTTGTAGGCAATTTCCAAGGATGGAACGCCGCAAGTGCACCTTTGATGGAGGAGAAGAGTGACGGAAGTTTCTATATAGAAATAGATAATTTTCCCGGCGCACAGGAATTTAAGATTTCTATTGACAAGTCATGGACATGCTTCCTGGCTCAGAACGGCAAGACCACACTGACATTTGGTGAGGCTTACACCTGTGCACGTGATGATAACGACAACAACTTTACAGTTGGTGAAAGCGGTCAGACATACAAAGTGGGAATGACACTCGTAGTGGCTTCTGATGCTCAGTCGGCACAGTTGACTGTTGCTAATCTATCTGAATCTGGACAAGGAGGAGAGACTCGGACCTATACCTGTACCTTCATTAACGGTGCTAATTGGAATGAAGTTTGTGCCTATACATATGATCCCGTACTCAATGGCCCATGGCCTGGAACACAATTGAGCAAGACAGGTACCACAACCAAGAACGGTGTCGAATATGATGTGTACACTTACTCCATAGAGTCAGCTACTGCTCCCACTAAGATTATCTTCAACAACAATAATAACGGAAGTCAGACTGGCAACTTAGACTTTGTCAATGGCAAAGAATATGACGACATGGTGCCAGCTCTTACCCATACCTACACCGTTGTGGGCGGCAGCGCTGAGCTGTTTGGAGAAACATGGAATCCTGAATACACCGCCAACGACATGACGTTAAGTTCCGATGACCAAACATACACCTGGACAAAGGAGGGTGTGGAGCTGGCAGCGGGCACCATCGAGTATAAGGTAGCCCAAGACCACGATTGGAGCGTGAGCTACCCAAACAGCGGAAATAGCACGAAAGCCATAGATCAGGCTGGCATATACAACGTTACCATCACCCTTAATCCGTCAACCGACACTGAACCGACTATGACGGCTACGCTTGTTGGAAAAGTTATCACCATCGGTGAGTACGGCTATGCTACATACTGCGGCAATCTGGACCTTGACTTCTCCAATACTACTGGGTTGCAGGCTTTCGCTGTGACAGATGTTGCGGACGGTGTGATGATGCTGACCGAGTATGACGGTGGTGTCAAGGCTGGTGAAGCTGCCATTCTGAAGGGTGACGAGGGTACATACCAGGTGCCCGTGGCAGCCAGTGAGCCCGCAAGTATAGATGGCAACATGCTGATTGGCAACAGCACCTCTGCGGCTATCGAAGTTACCGCAGACAACACCACATACCGCTTCGGTTACTCACCTCTAGCAGGCAAGGTGGGCTTCATGAAAGCTACATCCAACTTCACAGTGGGTGCCGGCAAGGCATATCTGAAGGTCGGTATGGCTGCCGCACCTGAGTTCATCGGTTTCGACGGTACAGCTACAGGTATTGATACCGCTAACGTGAGCACTGAGGATGTCAAGGGTGAGCGTTACAACCTGAACGGTCAGCGCGTGAACGCTTCTTACCACGGTGTAGTGATAATGAGTGGCAAGAAATACATCCAGAAATAATAACCATTAAAACAGGAAATGACAATGAAGAAATATATTGTTCCCGATATGAAGACGCGCAGCTTGGCAGACGATGTGCTGATGGCTGCAGAGTCGTTGACCGAGGTAGCAGATGACCCCAACTTCGTCGACCTGTCAAACGAAGGTATGTTTGACGAAAGTGATGCCACAAGCAACAAGAGCGTGTGGGATTAATCCTACGTATCATACTCATATCCCCTGCCGGTCTTGCTGGCAGGGGATATTTTTATGGGCTTAGAGGGGGAGTTCTTTTTGATTACCACGCTGGCGCCAAGTGTTTTCCCTCTAAGATAGAGGGAGCCAGAGGGAGTGTGATAATCAAGAGAGAGTTGCTTACCAGACCGGGCCGGAGATGGTGGGGCGGCGGAGGCGGTGGAGGGTGTGGCGCGGGATGATGCGAGGGGGCGGAAGATGATGAAAAGAGATGTGGAGGGCGATGGCCCGCGTCATGAGCAGGTCGTCGTGCTTGCCCTCGATGGCGGCATACGAGCCGTTCGCCCGCCGCTCGTAAGTGAGCAGCTCGTCGAGACAGCGGTCGTCGCGCTCAATGTACAGACC
>OMSQ01000003.1 GCA_900313805.1 uncultured Prevotella sp.
CGTTCTATCTCGAACAGGAATGTGCGGTCATAGCCGCTGCCTATGCCCACTTCGAAGAAATAGGCCAGATGGTCATACACCTCGCGTATGTAGTCCTTCTCGGGGAAAGTGTCGGAGATGCGCTTGTGTAACTTACGGCTATCGCTGCTGTTATGCAACAGCACCGCCCATGCACGTTTGCCATCGCGACCGGCACGTCCCGCCTCCTGGAAATAGGCTTCGGGCGAATCGGGACAGTCGATGTGTATCACCAGTCGTACGTCAGCCTTGTCTATTCCCATGCCGAATGCGTTGGTAGCCACCATCACACGCCACTCATCCTGCTGCCATTGTTTCTGGCGCAGGTCCTTGTCGGCTGGCTCCAGCCCGGCGTGGTAATATGTCGACTTTATGCCGTTTCCCGTCAGCCACTGAGCTATCTCGCGCGTACGACGACGACTGCGCACATAGACAATGGCACTGCCGTCCACGCTGTTGAGTATGTGCAGCAACTCAGCGTTCTTGTCGGTGGCATGACGCACCACATAACTCAGGTTGCGACGCTCGAAACTCATGCGGTAGACACGGCCGTCGTTGAAGTGCAACTGACGCTGAATGTCGTCTATCACCTCCGGGGTGGCGGTGGCGGTCAGTGCTAAAACTGGCGCGTGAGGCACCAGCTTGCGTATGTCGGAAATCTGAAGATATGAGGGACGGAAATCGTAACCCCACTGACTGATGCAGTGAGCCTCGTCGACAGTGATGAAACTTACCTTCATGTGACGCAACTTCACCTGGAACAGTTCGGTGCCCAGACGCTCTGGAGATACGTACAACAGCCGTACACCGCCGAACACACAATTCTCAAGTACCGTGAGCATCTCATGCCTCGACATGCCGCTGTAGATGGCCGCAGCCGTAACGCCACGCTTACGCAGATGAAATACCTGGTCTTTCATCAGCGCTATCAGAGGGGTTACCACTATGCACACACCATCTTGCATCAGTGCCGGCACCTGGAAGGTGATGCTCTTGCCGCCACCGGTGGGCATCAGTCCCAGTGTGTCGTGTCCGCTGTGGATGCTCTCTATGATGCTGCGCTGAATGCCACGGAAATCATCATAGCCCCAGTACTTCTTCAGTGTGCTGCGAAAAGCGTCCAAACCACTCACTCCTCCTCGCAAGGGCGTATGTCCTCTATCTGCAGCTGGATGCTGCCGTGCTTGAAGATGTTATCTTCAATAGTATAGGCTATATCAAAACTGCGCTTGGACTTGATATATCTGGCGGCAGCGCTCTGGCCAAAGGCAATGCCGTTCATCACGCTGTGGGTAGAAGTGTCTACCAACTCCAACTTTATGTGCTCCTGTTCCCTGCCCACCACCTTGCTGGTGCCAAAGTCGTACACTCCGCATGTGCAGAATATGGGCTTCTCGTTGCCAGGTCCGAAGGGAGCGAACCGTTTCAGATCGTTGTGCAGACGCTTGGTGCTGATATCCTTGAATTCTATCTCAGCATCTATGTTGAGTATGGCTTCGGTCTGTTCGGGTTGTATATGCTCGTCCACATATTGCTGGAAGCGCCTGCGAAACTCGTGTATGTTCTCCCACTTCATAGTCAGACCGGCAGCGTAGGTATGACCACCGAAGTTAAGCATCAGGTCGCGGCAACTCTTTATGGCACTGTACACATCGAATCCAGCCACGCTGCGTGCCGAACCCGTGGCCATGTTGTCATCGCGCGTGAGAACCACAGTGGGACGGAAGTAGATTTCTGTGAGTCGTGAGGCTACTATGCCTATCACGCCTTTCTTCCAGTTCTCGTCATACAGCACTATGCTGTTGCGGTGATGCTGGCTCTCAAGTTTGGCCACTATCTGGTTGGCCTCTTCGGTCATCTGCTTGTCTATGTCCTTGCGCTGCTCATTGTATTCATTGATATGCCGTGCCTTGCCCAGCGCCACCCCAAGGTCGCGCTCTATAAGCAGGTCCACACTCTCCTTGCCGTTCTCCATGCGCCCCGAGGCATTGATGCGCGGACCTATCTTGAACACTATGTCGCTCATGGATATGTCGCGGCCGTTGAGCCCGCAGATGTCAATGATGGCCTTCAGACCGATATTGGCATTCTGATTCAGCTGCTTCAGTCCGTGGAAGGCCAGTATACGGTTCTCATCCGTCACTGGCACCAGGTCGGCGGCAATGCTCACCGCACAGAAGTCGAGTAGGGGAATGAGGCGTGAGAAGGGTATCCCGTTGTTCTTGGCAAAGGCCTGCATGAACTTAAAGCCCACACCACAGCCGCAGAGGTGCTTGAAGGGGTAGCTGTCGTCTTCGCGCTTGGGATTGAGAATTGCCACAGCATCAGGCATCTGCTCGTCGGGCATGTGATGGTCGCACACTATGAAGTCTATGCCCAGACTCTTGGCGTATGCAATCTCCTCAATGGCCTTTATGCCGCAATCGAGGATTATAATAAGTTTCACACCAGTGTCGCGGGCATAGTCTATGCCTTTCTTGCTTACTCCATATCCCTCGTCGTAGCGGTCGGGTATGTAGTAGTCGATGTTTGAATAGAACTGCTGTAGAAAGCGGTACACCAAAGCCACGGCGGTGCAACCGTCGACGTCGTAGTCGCCATACACCAGTATACGCTCCTTTCTGCCCATGGCGTCGTTGAGCCGGTCTACGGCCACGTCCATGTCTTTCATCAGGAAAGGATTGATCAGATCGGCCAACTGTGGCCGGAAGAAACGCTTGGCTGCCGATTCCGTGGTGATGCCACGGCGTATGAGCAGCGTGGCCAGGATAGGATTCATTCCTATCTTCTCGGCCAGTTCCTTAGCCGCTTTCTGCTGTTCTGGTGTCGGGGGTTCGTAATTCCATTTAAAGTGCATTTATATCGTTTTTTTATTCTTCTATAGCAGGCCTGATGTTGCAAGTATACAACTATGGCGGTGCTAAGTTAAACAAAAAAAATGATATAAATGCACTCTTAATGATAATTAACTTTAGAAATCGTCAAACGAGGGTCAGATACCCAGTTTCTTGCGGATGTCCTTGGGTATGGCGTTCTTGTTTATCAAAAAGTCCATGGTGTTGCAGGCCACAAAGGCTTTGGTCATGTACCATACTCCCTTATAGTCGCCGTACTCGCCCCAAGAGTTCTTCACCATGTAGTATTCCTTGCCGTTCTGGTCCTTGGCCAGGCCGAAGATGTGCATGCCGTGGTCGTCTGTCAGTTCCCAGTTGTCATAGCGCTCCTGGCGCATCTCCTGTGTGGGTACCAGTTCAGGGGCATTCACGCCCAGAGAGTCGAACTTCTCTGTTTTCTGACTGCTTGAGAGCTTCAGCCAGCGGGCAGCGTCGCTTCCTGTCAGGCTCTGCACCTTCTTTGTGTCATAGGCTATGGCCAGTCCCTTGCGGGTGAAGCCCTCTTCGCTCACATCGCCGCCCCAGGCCACGGTATAGCCATTGTCTATGGCATTGTCGATGATGCGCATCATCTCGTCCATGGGCACGTTGTAACTCAGTCCCCAGCG
Organism: uncultured Prevotella sp.; assembly: GCA_900313805.1. Classification (GTDB taxonomy): domain Bacteria; phylum Bacteroidota; class Bacteroidia; order Bacteroidales; family Bacteroidaceae; genus Prevotella. The sequence goes on from OMSQ01000003.1 coordinate 3,521, forward strand.
CCAGTTGTCCTGCACTTCCACTGCAAATGCGGTATAGAAGGGATGATGGGTGTATGAGGTGATACTCACATAGTCATTCCAGTCGAGACCCAGGCTCTGTGCGAAACTCTGAGGAGTATAGGTCTTGCCCTCGTAAGTGAAGGTCTTGGGACATTCTCCCAGGTAAGCGTCGATGATGCCCTGCAGTCCCGGTTTCCATTGGTTGGAGATCTTCTTGGCCTTGTTCTTGGCCACTGCCTCCACGTATGGCTCCATCACGCTGAAAAACTCGTTGAAGTTGGCCAGTGAGTCGCCCTGCATCGTACCTGGCAGGGGCATGGCATCCTCGGGGCAGATGCCGTGAGCCTTGATGATGTCGAGCACGTCCTCTGCGCTGCCGCCTTGTGAGAACTGGCTGTCACCGTGCATGCGTACGGTGAGTATGGCACGCTCCATGTAGTCCTTGTTGGCTATGAACATCTCGCACAGGTCGTAGGTCTTACCTGTCTTTTTCAGTATCTCGCTCTCAAAGAACGACAGGGTGGAGTAGGCCCAGCAGGTGCCGCTGCGGTTCTGGTCCTTGATGGATGTGATTTTGTGTTCCTTGATGGTGGTGAACACGGGCTTGTTGTCTTGTGCACTGACACCGGTGGTAATCATGGCTGCCAATGCGAGGATCAATGTTTTTTTCATGTCTGTTATTTAAGTGATTGATTTGTCTTATCTTGTTGCTATGTCGCGGTGAGCCGCCATATATTTCTCCACCTCGTCGGGATGGTATGGTATGCGTTTTGAACCTAGGAACCGGCAGCCGTCGGCAGTGATGAGCACATCGTCCTCTATGCGTATGCCGCCAAAGTCCTTGTACGTCTCCAGCAAGTCGAAGTTGAGGTATTCAGCACAGTGTCCCTTCGCCTTCCATTCATCGATAAGTGCCGGTATGAAATAAATACCAGGTTCATCGGTCACCACAAATCCTTCTTCCAATCGTCTGCCCATGCGCAGGCAGTTGGTGCCAAACTGCTCCAGGTTGGGACGTGTCTCATCATCGAAACCAACGTATATCTGTCCCAGCCCCTCCATGTCGTGCACGTCCATGCCCATCATGTGTCCCAGTCCGTGTGGCAGAAACATGGCATGAGCCCCGGCGCGCACTGCGCTCTCGGTATCTCCGCGCATCAGTCCCAGTTCCTTCAGTCTGTTGGTCATCATGCGGCATACTGCGAAGTGCACGTCCATATATTTCACGCCTGGTTTGGCCACTTCGAGCACATAGTCGTGGCAGGCCTCTACTATGCTGTAAATCTCGCGCTGGCGAGTGGTGAACCGTCCGTTGACAGGATAGGTGCGGGTATGGTCGCTGCAGTAGTGCTCCATTGTCTCGGCGCCGGCGTCACACAGAGCCAGCCTGCCCTCCTCGAGCACTGCCATGGAGGGGTTGCCGTGCATTATCTCACCATGCTGGGAATAGATGGTGGCAAAACTCACTTTTGAACCATAGGAATGTGCTATGCCGTCCACCTGTCCGCCCACGTATTTCTCTGTCAGACCGGGGCGGGTGAGAGCCATGGCAGTGGTGTGCATGCGGTACCCCACATCACACGCACGTTCTATCTCGGCTATCTCCTCGTTGCTCTTGGTACTGCGCATCTTCACCACGGCACGTATCAGGGGCAGTGAGGCTGCCGACTTCTGAGCACCAGGTGCTATGCCCAGCACCTCGTGTATGTACAACATGTTGTCGTGGCGGTAAGGAGGCAGGAAATGTATTGTAGTGCCTTTCTCC
>OMSQ01000154.1 GCA_900313805.1 uncultured Prevotella sp.
AGAAGAAGTGTTTTTCAAAAAAATGTGAAAATCTTTGTGGTATGGTGAGAAAGTTGTAATTTTGCAGCAATAAGGTCGTATCGGTTAGATCGGGATACTCATCAAACAATATCACACAACCGAGAAGAATCCTTTGTCCAATGGCGGGCCACGCCCTTCCGGGTAGCAGTAATGCCGGTGGATTACAAAGGCAGGGGACTCTCAAATCATTACACTCGGAGTCATCATCACAATCACGATACGACCTCTTTTTTGTTATTATATTCACTCAAACCGTATATAAATACATTATGTTCTCGGGAATAGTAGAAGAGATGGCCGTGGTGACAGCAATAGAGCGTGAGGATGAGAACATCCACTTCACCCTGCGCTGTTCGTTTGTTGATGAGTTGAAGATAGACCAGAGCATATCTCACAATGGAGTATGTCTGACCGTAGTGTCGATTCACGATGGTCAGTACACTGTAACTGCCATGCGTGAGACCCTGGAGCGTAGCAACCTAGGGCTGTTGCGAGTAGGTGACAGGGTGAATGTAGAACGTTCGATGCTGATGAACGGTCGTCTAGACGGTCATATTGTCCAGGGTCATGTAGATGAGACCGCCCGTTGCATAGGCATGCGCGATGCCGGCGGCAGCACCTACTTTGTGTTTGAGTATGCTGAGGACCGTGAGATGGCGCGTCGTGGTTATTTCACGGTCGACAAGGGTAGTGTGACGGTGAATGGCGTGTCGCTCACCGTATGCAGTCCCACGAGTAACACCTTTGAGGTGGCCATCATTCCCTACACCCGCGAGAACACCAATTTCTGCGACATCAAGCCCGGCAGCACCGTGAACCTTGAGTTTGACATACTGGGCAAGTACATTGCCCGTTTACAGGATTTCCGTTGACAGTCATGAAGTCGAGATACCTACTCATCCTCCTCATGCTCTTCGGCATGCTGTTGCCGGCGAGTGCCGTGCTGAAGGAGGCCAATTTGGAGAGCACCCTGAGCGTACTGCGTCAGGAGTTGGAGAAATACTATCATGACCAGCGTCGTCAGTCGGAGAGCGGCAAGATGATGCGCCAGCAAGTGTTCAGGCAGTTTATGAATGTGGTGCAGCAGAGCAATCAGAATGCCTTAATGCTGTACAGTCAGAAGTCGGACTATGTGTTCGACCTGACATACGCCTGTCATGAGGCCACGGAGATGTATCACAACTTCAAGAGCACCATAGCCCCTTTCCGCAACATAGTAGAGGAGTTTGACAGCGAGATATCCCGCTACGACAGTCTTGTGGTGAGTCTGAACAAGATGGGCAGTCGCATGCTTGACGAGCGTGCAGCTATAGACAGGAACGTATGTCTGACCCTGGCTGTCAACATACTGAGGACGCTGCGGGAGAACCGTGAGAGCATGTCGGAATACATCCGTTTCTCCAAGGACACCGAGGAGCGTCTGTCCAATCTGTACGACTATGCCAACCATCGGTACAACGAGATACAGAACAACATATTCGTTAACGGCGGCAGCAACTACTTCACCATTCTGTCGCAGTTGCCCAGCCATCTGTCACAGACCACGGAGACGGTGATGGAGAAGTACATGCCCTACAGGAAAGTGGAGTCACAGTGGGACAGCCACATGATACTCTTCCTTTTCCTCACCCTTTTGGGTTACGCCGTATTTGCCGGTCTCGTCAATTTCTTTGCAGTACGTATGTTGTCGCGTCGTTTCCGCAACAATTCATTCATGGCGAAGCGCAGCAGCATCATCATTGCCACGAGCGTCATCACCTTTGCCATCATACTGGGTGTGATGCGTTTGATGATGGAGCAGAACTTCCTGATTATGGCCAGCGGTCTGCTGATAGAGTTTGCATGGTTGTTGGGTGTGATACTGATATCCCTGCTATTGCGTGTCGATGGCAGTCAGATAGGCAGTGCCTTCCGCATATATGCCCCGTTGCTGACTGTAGGTTTCATAGTTATCGCCTTCCGTATCATCCTGGTTCCCAACAACATGGTGAATCTGGTGCTGCCCCCTATCCTACTACTGAGCATGATATGGCAGTGGGTAGTGATAAAGCGTCACAACGCGAACATCCCGCGCAGCGACATGTTCTACAGTTACATATCCCTTGCCGTGTTCATAGCATCGGTGATAAGTTCATGGATGGGTTACACCCTGTTGAGCGTACAGATGCTCATCTGGTGGTTTATGCAGTTGACCTGCATACTCACCATCAACTGCGTTCAGGGCTGGGTTCAGAAATATGGTGAGCGCAAGCATCTGAAGGACAAGCCCATCACGAAGACATGGTTTTACGACCTGCTCTATCGTGTGCTTCTTCCCTCGATGGGTGTCTTGTCGGTGATAGTGGCCATCTACTGGGCAGCCGACGTATTCAACCTGAGCGACCTCACCTGGCGCATCTTCTCCTACGAGTTTATCGATGCAGAGAACTTCAGCATCAGCATACTCAACATTGCCATAGTCTTCATCCTGTGGTTTGTTTTCGCATATATCAACCGCACAGCCAAGGCATTCATGCGACTGTATTACGAGACGAAGGATGCGTCGGGTGCAGACAGCAGGATGATGATGACGAAGAACGTGCTTCAGGTGCTGGTATGGGGTATATGGCTCATCATAAGCCTTGCCATCTGCAACATCAGTTTCACCTGGCTGGTAGTGGTGTCCGGCGGTCTGTCCACTGGTGTAGGTTTCGCATCGAAGGACATACTGGAGAACATCTACTACGGCATATCTCTCATGGCCGGCCGCATCAAGATAGGCGACTGGATCATGGTAGATGGTGTGCGCGGCAAGGTGATAAGCATCAGTTACGTGAGCACCATGGTAGAAGCCATCGACGGTTCGCAGATAGCTTTTCAGAACAGTCAGCTGTTTACCAAGAACTACAAGAACCTGACTCGCAACCACGGTTACGAGCTCGACATACTTGAGGTGGGCGTGGCCTACGGCACCGACATAGAGAAGTGCCGGAAGTTGCTGATAGATGCCGTGAGTCGTCTGAAGTGTGTTAACAAGTCACGTCCCGTGCGTGTGGTTTTGCGCGAGTTTGGCGACAGCAGTATAGTGTTGAAAGTGCTGGTATGGGTGCCTGTTGCCACCCAGTACAGCAACGACGGCGAGATACTCGAGGCCATATACACCACCCTCAACAACAATGGCATAAGCATACCATTCCCGCAGCGCGACCTGCATATCGTGCACGATGGCGGCGACTTGTCTAAGGCACTTGCGGCAGAGATGGCGTGATTTTGGTGAGAAATGTTTTCTCCGTAAGAAATAGAAACAAATAAGGTGTGATTGCTAGTCACACCTTATTTTGTTAATCTATCCTATTTCTCTGGTATCACCTCGAGGGTGCTGATGAGGAACTGCCAGAACTTGGGTACTGTGGCGATGAGAGCACGCTCGTTGGCTGTGTGTGGTGAGCGTAGCGTGGGACCGAATGAGCAGATGTCGAGGCCCGGGTACTTGCTCAGGATGATGGAACATTCCAGTCCGGCGTGTACCACCTGTATGACGGGGTCTTTGTCGAAGAGGTTACGGTACACACCCGCCATGATTTTCACTATCTCGCTGTCGGTATTGGGGTTCCAACCGCCGTAGCTGCCGCTGAACTCCACCTTCATGCCAGCCATGGCGAAGCAGCTCTCCAGCGTTTCGGATATATAGTCCTTCATGCTCTCCGATGCGCTGCGAGCGAGGATTTTGACCGCTGCCTTTCCCTCATCGATATTGACGATGGCGAGGTTTGATGAAGTCTCCACGATGCCCGGTATAGAAGGAATATATCGTATCACACCGTCGTGGCAGGCATAGATGGCATTGAGCAGGTTGTCCTGAATCTCCACGGGCACGAGGTGAGCGGGAGCATCCACCTCCTCTGCCAGCATCTGTATATTGTCCTCTATGCCCTTGTAGTCGTCCACGAACTGTGCAGCCCAGTCGGCCACCAGTTCCTTGAGAGCCTCCACATTCTCCTTTGGCAGGGTGACTACCACCTCGCACTCGAAAGGTATGGCATTGCGCATGTTTCCGCCGTGCCATGATGCCAGCCGAGCGTCGCACTCGCTGATGGCGCTGCGCATGAAGCGTGCCATGAGTTTATTGGCATTAGCGCGTCCCAAACCTATTTCCAGTCCAGAGTGTCCGCCCTTCAGTCCTTTCACTGTCACCTTCACTGCGGTATCCTCAGCAGGAGTGTCCACCTCCTGATATCCCAGAGTGGCAGTCACGTCGATACCGCCAGCACTGCCG
>OMSQ01000161.1 GCA_900313805.1 uncultured Prevotella sp.
AGCGAGACGGCAGGACTGCAAAACTATGACGACCTCTATGCCGACGTGCTGCTGTGGGTGAACAACGGATGGGTGGACTACTGCGTGCCGCAACTCTACTGGCAGATAGGACACAAGACTGCCGACTATGCCACTCTGATTAAATGGTGGAATGAACATGCGGCCAACCGTCCGCTGTATATCGGAGAGGATATCGAAAGGACAGCAAAGTTCGCCGACCTCGACAATCCTAATAGCAACCAGATGCCGGCAAAGTACAACCTGCACAAGCAGATGCGACACGTCAATGGCACGGTGCTATGGTATGCCAAGGCTGCCGTGGATAACGTGGGCAACTACGGACAGGTGCTGCGCAGACACTACTGGAGATACCCGGCCCTGCAACCGATTATGCCATTCATTGACGGCAAGGGACCTCACGAACCGAAAAAGGTGAAGGTGGTGAAGGTAGACAATGCACAGGTGCTCTTCTGGACCGCTCCAAAAGGGTCGGGATGGAAGGATGCTCCATGCAAATACGTGGTATATCGCTTCGACCAAGGCGAGAAAATAGACCTTGCCAACCCGATGAAGATAGCCGCCATCACGGAAAACACGTTCTACAGGCTGCCAGAGGGAAACAAAGGCGCCAAACAGGTGTATGTGGTCACCGCCATGGACCGCATGAACAACGAAAGTAAAGGGGTGGTGAAAAAGGTGACGCTACTTTAACAAATCCTCCAGGAATTTGTCCAGGTCTTTATCCAGACCCTCCATGATGTCGCCGCCGATGATGAGTGTATCTTCATCGGCGACGTATATTTCGCCCATGTTCTCATGCTCCTCGTTCTCCAGCACTACACTGAACGGCTTCAGTATGCCAAACTTGTCCACGGTGTCCGACATGCGCTGAAACTCCTTGCGCAACACTTGCACTACATCGGCATAGAAACAATCGTCCTTGTTGTCTATCCATTGCTCTACCACACAGCGGGTTATCTCGTTCTCTTCATCATCAAAGACTAACAACTCTCCACTGTCCTGCACCACACGCAAGTGGATGTCGGTCACTATGCCTGTGTCACTGATGTTGGGAAACTTCTGCGATATCTTGCGTATCACACGCTCCAGTTTCTGATGGGTCTGCTCGCTGATGGTCATTGCTATGTGATTGGTTATTGTAATGGTTGGTTCTCTATAGTCTTACTCAAGGCACATACTATGTCGCATGCTACCTCGCTCTTGCTCTTCTTGTCGTAATGATACACGCCGTCACGACTGATGATGGTTATCTGGTTGTCGTCGCTCTGAAAACAGGTGCCCTCATTGCGCATGCTGTTCAGCACGATGAAGTCCAGGTTCTTCTTGTTCAACTTACTCACGGCATGCTCCTCCTCGTGGTCGGTCTCCAGGGCAAAGCCCACCAGACGCTGGTCGGCGCGCTTCATACTGCCCAGGGTGGCTGCAATGTCGGGGTTGGGCACCAATGACAGGGTGAAATCGTCTTTGCCGCGCTTGATTTTCTCATCTGCCACCGACTCCACACGGAAGTCTGCCACGGCGGCACACAGTATGGCGGCATCCATCTCGGGAAAACGTGAGGTGCAGGCTTCATACATCTGTTCACACGACTCTACGTCAATCCTGTGTATCCTGCTGTCACACTCACGCTGCACCGGACCTGCCACAAGCCATACCTCGGCACCCTGACGACGGCACTCCTCAGCCAAGGCAAAGCCCATCTTGCCGCTTGAGTAATTGCCTATGTAACGCACCGGGTCTATCTTCTCATGGGTGGGACCGGCGGTGATAAGCACCTTCTTGCCACTTAGCAGACGGCTGCTCTCTCTTTCTATGAAAAAGTCTGACAGACGCTCCACTATCACAGCCGGCTCTTCCATCCTGCCCTTGCCCTCCAGACCGCTGGCCAGAAAACCACTCCCTGGTTCTATGATGTGGTTGCCCCATCCGCTCAGCACACGTAGGTTCTGCTGTGTCGATGGATGGGCATACATGTCCAGATCCATGGCGGGAGCAATGAACACGGGGGCCTTCATCGACAGATAAGTGGTCACTAGCATGTTGTCTGCCACACCATGCACCATCTTGCCCAATGTGCTCGCCGTACAAGGCGCTATGAGCATGGCGTCTGCCCATAACCCCAGGTCCACATGGGAATGCCACGTGCCGTCACGCTGTGAGAAGAACTCGCTGATTACGGGCTTGTGGGTGAGGGCCGACAGGGTGATGGGGGTGATAAACTCCTTGCCGGAAGGGGTGATTACCACCTGAACCTCAGCACCACGGCGTATCAACTCACGTATGATGAGACACGACTTGTAGGCAGCTATGCTGCCGGTGATGCCGAGCACTATCTTCTTGCCTGATAATATGTTTGTCATTTCCAGTTTTTTGTGCGCATGTAGATGCGGGTCAGTACCTGCTTGGTGTCCTGCGAGAAATCGCTGTTCATCATCCAGTTGTAGAAGTTAGGCTCGTGCGTCAGCACATCTGCCACGCTCCTGCCCTTGTGCTTGCCGAAGTTGAACACCTCTTGACGTATCTCCTTGCCCTTGGCATCCTTCTTGGGGTTGCCATTGGCGTCAAGCATGGGCTTCCAGATGAAACGACCGGCAAAGTCCACATTGTCATTCATGCGGGAAAACTCAGCCAACTTGTCCATGTCGTTCTCTAAACAGCGGTCTGCATCCTCCTGGTTCTCAGGCGAATACATCTCCAACTCGCCCAACAGCACTCTGTATGTGGCCTCCACGTCGCCATCGGCACGGTGAGGGGTGAAATCCTCTTCCATCACGCCGCCACAGTAGAACTTGTAGGCGGCACTCAGGTTGCGCTTCTCCATCTTGTGGAAAATCGACTGAGCATCTATCAGCCTGCTCTTGGAAAAGTCCACATACACATCGGCGCGGAAAAACTCTTCCGACAGCATCGGCACATCAAAGTGGTTGGAGTTGTAGCCTGCCAGGTCGCAACCCTCAAACTCGCTCCGCAACTCCTGCGCCACATCCGCAAAGGTGGGGGCTGCAGCCACATCGCTGTCTCTGATGCCGGTCAGGGCCGTCACCTCCTGCGGGATGGGCTTGCACGGGTTGATGAGCAGGTTCTTTCGCTCCTCACGGCCGTCGGGCCACAATTTTATATATGCCAACTGTATGATGCGGTCACGCACCGTGTCCAGTCCGGTGGTCTCAAGGTCGAATACTATCAGCGGACGAGTCAGATTCAGTCGCATCACTAACTTAGTCGTTTATCAATACGGGCATGATGAGCATCAACACCTCTCCGCTCTCGGGCTGGGTGCCGGGCAGTATCACTCCTGCGCGACTGGGATCTGCCAGCTCTATCACTACCTCCTCGCTGTCCAGGGCAGAGAGTATCTCGAGTATGGTGCTGCCCTTGAAACCGATGTTCAGTGTCAGTCCGCTGTACTCGCACACCACGTCCTCGTGGGCACTGGTGCTGAACTCCAGGTCCTCAGACGACAGACTCACCCTGCCTGTCTCGAAGTGGAACTTCACCAACTGGTTGCCGGCACTGGCAAAGGGCAGTATGCGGCGCAGGGCGCTCGAAAGCGACTTGTTGTCTATCACCACACGGTTGGGATTGTTCTGAGGTATAACGGCATTGTAGTTGGGATAGCGACCGTCTATCAGACGGCAGCTCAAAGTGCCGCTCGGGTAACTGATGGTAGCTGAACGGCGGTCAAAGCGTATCACCACTTCGCTGTCGTCATGCTGCAACACGTTCTTCAGCAGCGTGGCAGGCTTCTTGGGTAAGATAAACGAGGCGGGAACCTCACTCTTGATGCTTGTCACAAGGTTGCGCACCAGCTTCCTGCCGTCAGTGGCTACTATGGCCAGACTCTCGGCACCCAGGTCGAAATAGATGCCGTTCATCACCGGACGCAACTCCTCCTGAGCCGTGGCAAACAGCGAACGGCTGATGTTCTCGTACAGTATCTGGGAACTCAGGGTGATGGTGCTGCTGTCGTCACCAACGTTCATGGGCAGGGGGAAGTTGCTGCCGTCAAGGGCGGCAAAATTATATACACCGTTCTGATAGCTCACACGAACATTGTATGTGGCGTCGTCTATGTCGAAGACCAATGGCTGGTCGGGCAACTCCTTCACCGCCTCCAACACTGTCTTGCTAGGTATGGCTACCTTCATGCTGCTGCCGTCACTCTCATCCAATGACATGATGGCACGCATGGTATTGTCGCCGTCAGAGGCTACGACTGTCAACCTGCCGTCACTCAGGTCAAAAAGGAAGTTGTCTAATATGGAAAGGGTGTTCTTGCCACTGTTGATAACCTTGGACAGAGCAGACAGATTGCTGCTCAACAATGTGCTGGAAATGGTGAATCTCATTCGTATATGATATTTAAGTTGTTGTTGCTTAGTACTTACCGAATGAACATGGGGTACATGCACACTCTTTTATGCTTACAAAATTACAAAAAAGCCATGTTAACAACAAAAAAAAATGGAAAAAGTTTCAGCTATAATGACAATTTTTTGTAATTTCGCGTTCGATATCATTTTGCCAGAAATTTTAAAAACATACATTAACGGTTAATACATACATAAATGGATTTACAAGGTAAAATAATTGCTGTGCTCGAACCGAAAACTGGCACATCGGCACGCGGTGAGTGGAAAGTACAGGAGTTCGTGTTGGAAACAAACGAGGCTTATCCTAAGAAAATGGTGTTCTCTGTCTTCGGCGACGACAGACTCAAACTCTACAACATACAGCAGGGACAGGACTATCTGGTGAGGTTTGATATCGATGCCCATGAGTACAACGGACGCTGGTTCAACAGCATCAGGGCTTTCGACGTGCGCCCCGCAGAGGCAGCAGCAACTACACCTCCTATAGCAGCAACCACCCCCGAGCCAACAACAGCTCCCTTCCCGCCGGCACCGGCAGCACCCGCCGCATCTTCCGAACCGCAGGACGACCTGCCTTTCTAGCCGTACCCATACACTCCCCCTCTAAGATAGAAGTGTGATAAAGAAGAGCAAGTGACTAAACAAGTCACTTGCTCTTCTTTATAAACTGCCCTATCTTGTGCGTCACCTTCTTGCGGTTCATCGAGCGCACCACATACACCCCGTCGGGCAGGCGACTGATGTCCACAGGCTGGTCATTATAGTATGCCCGCATCATCTGCACTCCGCTCATGCTCTCTATCACCAGAAAGTTGGCGTCGGCCTCCTGCGGCTTTGGCGGCAGGTACAGGCGCCGTCCGTCGTTCTTCAGCAGGGTGGGCGAGGAGGTGGTGGCACTACCGCTCTGACGGGCCGCACTCTCATTGCCGAAGCGGTCCATGGTGGTCACGGCATAGTACAACGCACGGTCGGTACGACGGGTGAAGGTCACACTGTTCTTCCTGATACGGGTGGCCACCAGGTTGGCGCCGTCACTTATGTCCACAGGGTTATGCTCGCTGGCATATATGTTATAGGTGAAGTAATTGCCGTCGTCTTTCTTCCTTACAGGCTGCCAACTCAGTGTCACGGTGTTGCCGCTCGTCTCTATGTCTATGAAGTCGGGAGCCAGTGGTATGAGCTTGCTCTGCCACGTCATCGGAGGCACCAGGGCAGGGTAGCGGTTGAACTGACGATAGGTGTAGTCGTACAGTCCCTTGGTGTTGTCGGTGAAGAACTTGCTGCGGAAGAAGGTGTGGCCCATGCCCATGCCGCGCAGCACCTCCATCTCGCGGGTGATGTCCATCAGCGGCCAGTTGCCCTCCCTGCGGTCCAGAAACCAGATGCCCAGACCGGGGGCCACTATCCTGCCGTAGCTGTGCTCGTGCCAGTCTACGGCGAAGGGGTAGAAATGCTCGCCACGGAAATACATCATGGGGAAGAGCTCGTCCATGATGCCCTCACGCAACCACTGCTGGGCATCCTGGCACACTGTGTGATAGGCGTTCCATCCCTTACTCGTCTGTCTGGTCAGGTCGCTGTATTTGCCTATGGGCGAACAGCTTACTTTCACCCAGGGCTTCTGGCGCTTCACCTCATCATATATGCTGCGCACTATGCGGGTGATGTTGCGGCGCCCCTGCTCGCGATTGCTTATGTTCTTCCATGTCTCGGGATAGCGTATGTAGTCCAGGTGTATGCCGTCGATGTCGTACCTGCGGGTGATGTCGCTGCATATCTCTGCCAGATAGCGCCCCGTCTGCTCCATCTCGGGGTTCATATACCCCTCGTCGCCTATCTTCTTGATAAGGTTGGGGAAACGCTCGCGCAACCGCTTGCAGCCGGGCGAGTTCCACTTGCCCACGGGGATGGTCACCACCCACGCATGCAACTCCATGCCGCGCTTGTGACATTCTTCAATGGCAAACTGCAAGGGGTCGTAGCCGGGGTTCATGCCCGCTTTGCCGGTCAGGCACACGTCCCACGGCTCTTGCTGCGAGGGATAGACGGTAGTGGCACGCAGACGGGTCTGAAAGATCACGGTGTTGATGTTGGCACGATGCAGACGGTCCAGGGCCTTCACCATCTCCTGCTTCTGGCGCTCCACGCTCTGGGCATCGCGAGCCTGGGTGCGGGGCCAGTCTAAACTGCCTATGGTGGTGAACCACACGGCGCGAACTTCATACTTCGGACTCTGGGCCAGCACACTGGCACTCGTCAGCAGAACCAGGCACAAGGCCATCATTGCTCGTCTCATCTCTCTCGGTCTTTTTCAGGATGTTTTGTTGTAGGCTGCAAAAGTAAACAAAAAAATGGAAATTCTTTCGCACTTTTTCCTAATTTGAAATATAATACGTAACTTTGCATAATAATTTTCAAGATACTATATTTTGATATGATTACTTTTGTTGTCAGTCTGCTGGCCCTCATACTGGGATACATGCTCTACGGACGTTTTGTGGCGCATGTCTTCGGCCCCGACGACCGCACTACTCCCGCCGTGGCAATGGCCGATGGGGTGGACTATGTGGTGATGCCCGGGTGGAAAATTTTCATGATACAGTTCCTCAATATCGCGGGCACCGGACCTATCTTCGGCGCGATAATGGGAGCATGGTATGGTCCGGTGGCGTATATCTGGATTGTGCTGGGCTGTATCTTCGCTGGTGCCATGCACGACTTCTTCAGCGGTATGTTGTCTATGCGTCACGGCGGTGCCAACCTGCCGGAACTGGTGGGCAGGTACCTCGGGCGCACCACCAGGAATGTGATGCGGGTGTTCTCCGTGCTCCTGCTCATCATGGTGGGCGTGGTCTTCGTCTACAGTCCCGCTTTACTGCTCCACGGCTTCGGAGGCAGCACACTCGTCTGGGTGATAGTCATCTTCGTCTACTATCTCATAGCCACGATGCTGCCTATCGACAAGATTATCGGACGCTTCTATCCTATCTTCTCCCTGTCCCTGCTCTTCATGGCCTTCGCCCTTATGGTGGTGCTGTTCGCCAAATGGCCGTCACTGCCGGAGATATGGGACATGGCAGCACCCGCTGCTGCCTCGCCCGAGATTCTGGGCACCGACTCGTTCATCGGCAAAAACCCCATATTCCCCTGCCTCTTCCTCACCATCGCCTGCGGCGCCATCAGTGGCTTCCATGCCACTCAGAGCCCGCTCATGGCACGCTGCCTGAAGCATGAGAAGATGGGCCGACCGGTGTTCTATGGCTCTATGATTACTGAGGGCGCCGTGGCTCTCATCTGGGCCACAGTGTCGTCATACTTCTTCTATTACGACGGATGGAAAGAGGTGGTGTCGCCTGAGAGCCTGGCACAGTTCACCGCACAACTCACCGGCGACGACCCCAAGTCGCTCATCCAGTTCTTCTCTGCTCCCGACGTGGTGAAGCAGGTGTGCAACGGATGGCTGGGCATGGTAGGCGGCATTCTCGCCATACTCGGCGTGGTGGCTGCTCC
>OMSQ01000163.1 GCA_900313805.1 uncultured Prevotella sp.
ACCCGACTGGGAAGGCACGTTCACTGCAGAGTCGAAGACAGTTGACGGCACTCCCTGCATCATCATACGCGACCAGGAGAAAAAAGTGAAGAGCGTGATGATTGAAAACAAGAAAGACGACGTAGGGCTGCGAGAGTATATTTGCAAAGTCCTGGCACGCCGTCTGGCAGGCAACTACACTGACAGCAAGGGTGAACGCTGGGTGCTGACTGCAGACCAGAAGTATCAGGCAGGCTCTCAGAAAGGACAGTATAAGTTCGAGGAGGAATTTGACACACCCGTGATGACCATCACCATGGAGAACGGCAGGCACTGGATGCTGAAGGTGAACGATGGCGATATAGAGATGATTCCAGCCTCTTCCGACGAGAACGGCGAAGTATGGGAAGAAGTGCCCGAAGAGCACATCTACCTCACCCTGCTGCCCGAAGAAACGAAAAAATGGCGCTATCCCTGGACCTCGACACAGGTGCTCACCGTGGGCGATGTGGCAGGATACAGCAAAGATGAACTGCGCATCATACGCAACGAGATATGGGCACGCCACGGCTATAACTTCCAGTCGGACGACCTGAAAAAACGCTTCAGCGCAGTGACCAGCTACAAGCCGGTAGCCAACAATGACGACGTGAAACTCACCGCCACGGAGTCACTCAACGTAGAGGTGATAAAATACGCAGAGTCACTACCCGATGAAGAGAATTGATTTTTTTCAAGTGTAAGAAAAATCCCCTGCCGGCATCGGCAGGGGATTTTCTTTTATGCTATGATGCTTCGCATCACCCAGTATGAGAACATACCTGCCAAGTATCCTACGAACACTATCCATGTGATGCGCTTCAGGTACCATCCGAAGGTGATCTTCTCCAGTCCCATCACCACCACGCCGGCGGCAGAGCCTATGATGAGCATGCTTCCGCCCACGCCGGCACAGTAAGCCAGCAGCTGCCAGAAGATACCGTCGACTGCCATGTCGCCCATAGGCGCCAGTTCATACATACCCATACATCCGGCCACCAGAGGCACATTGTCGACTATCGACGAGAGAACACCTATCACGCCAGTCACCAGATAGTGGTTGCCACCCGAAGCCTGGTCCAACTGCTGACCCAGGGCGGTGAGCACTCCCACCTCCTCCAGGCAGGCCACAGCCATGAGTATGCCAAGGAAGAAGAGTATGGTAGACATGTCTATTCGCGTGAGCAGGTCGGTCACACGCTTGCCCATTGTGTCCTCCTCCGATGTCTTGCGATGGAAAATCTCCGTGATGGTCCACAGCAGTCCCAGCACAAGGAGTATGCCCATAAACGGAGGCAGGGATGTGAGCGAACGGAAGATAGGTACGAATATAAGGCCGCCAACACCGAAGATGAAGATGGTGCGACGCTGATGACGTACAGCGGGACTTATCTCACCCTCCTGTATGTTCTGACTCTTGTCCAACTTGCCCTTGAGCATGTACTGCATGATAAAGACAGGTACCACCATAGACACCAGCGATGGCACAAACACCTCGGTGATAACGCCGCCAGTAGTGATAAAGCCCTTAATCCACAGCATGATAGTCGTGACATCGCCAATGGGCGAGAACGCGCCACCCGAGTTGGCCGCGATTATAACCATTGCAGCATAGATGAGCCGGTCGTTCCTCTCCTGCACCAGTTTGCGCAGCACCATGATCATCACTATACTGGTGGTGAGGTTGTCGAGTATGGCCGAGAGTATGAATGTCATAAATGCCATGCGCCAGAGCAGTTTACGCTTATTGCGCGTCTTCAGCATGTCGCGCACGAAGTTGAAGCCTCCGTTGGCATCCACAATCTCAACAATGGTCATGGCACCCATCAGGAAGAATAGAGTCTCGGCAGTGTCGCCCAGATGGTTCTTCAGCAGTTCACTGATAGTGCTCATCAGGTTGTCACCTGCTTCTGCGAGGAAACCGCCTGGATTAACCATGAACAGCGTCCAGCATCCCACACAC
Source organism: uncultured Prevotella sp. (assembly GCA_900313805.1). Taxonomy (GTDB): domain Bacteria; phylum Bacteroidota; class Bacteroidia; order Bacteroidales; family Bacteroidaceae; genus Prevotella. The sequence goes on from OMSQ01000163.1 coordinate 1,982, forward strand.
ATGAGCAGCGCTATGGCGGCTTTGTTCACCTTCAGCACGCTCTCAAGGGCTATGCACAGATAGCCCAATACGAATACGACTATGATAGCCGTGATCAATGTACCCATAATTTATTATTAGTTTATTTCTCTGTATATTCCGTGATAGCAATTGCAAAAATAATAAAATTTATCAAAAAAGACTGCACAGTAGAAAAAAACTTTGTACCTTTGACGCACTATGAACGAACAGCCTGTATCCGACAGCCAGTGGTGTGAGAATATCATCATTGCCAATGCCGACTTCATAGACCGTGTGGCCTTTGACCTGACGGTCAATTTCGAGCGTATCATCGGTCGCCGCATCCCTCGTGCCGACATGGCGCAGTGGGTGGAATGTGTGGCCATGGACGGTGGTCTGCGCCCTGGTCAGCACCACACCCAGGTGATACTGGTTCACACACGCGGGCACCGGCAGATGGAGAATTTCTCCCCTGCTGAATACGACAGTCTCTCTGGCCAAGCCTTCAGCGGACCACTTGGAGAATTTGTCTTCACCACCGTATGCCGCGAGCCACAGGCAGGAGGCGGCGATGTGCTCACCGACAGCGTGGCTCTGCTGTGCCGCGAGCCACAGGTGCGCCGGTTGATGGTGGTGCCCGATGACCAGGAGGAATACGAACGAGTGAGGCGGGCGCTGGCACATGCTCCCGAGGAACTGCGTGCCACGCTCTTCGCCATGCAGCCCATGGCAGGAGGCAACTACCGGCAGGAGATACTGGGCTACTCGCTGATGAAGGCGCTGGGCATAAGTGCCGACGAGATAAAGACCTACTGACATACAATAACAACCACACATACATTTCTTAATACACACATACTATGGGAAGAGTACTTATGATAGGTGCTGGTGGTGTGGCCACCGTGGCCGCAGTCAAGATAGCGCAGCACCCCGAGGTATTTACTGAGTTTATGATAGCCTCTCGTCGCAAGGAGAAATGCGACCGCATAGTGCAGTACATAGGCAATCCCGCCATACGCACCGCACAGGTGGATGCCGACGATGTGGAGCAGCTCAAGGCACTGTTCAACGACTACAAGCCCGAACTGGTCATCAATCTGGCACTGCCCTACCAGGACCTCACCATAATGGAAGCCTGTCTGGCATGCGGATGCAACTACCTCGACACTGCCAACTACGAGCCGCGAGACGAGGCCCATTTCGAATACTCCTGGCAGTGGGCATACAAGGAGCGCTTCGAACAGGCCGGACTCACCGCCATCCTGGGCTGCGGCTTCGACCCGGGCGTGAGCGGCATATACACCGCCTACGCTGCCAAGCACCACTTCGACGAGATACACACCCTCGACATAGTGGACTGCAATGCCGGCAACCACCACAAGGCCTTCGCCACCAACTTCAACCCCGAAATCAACATACGCGAGATCACTCAGAAGGGACTCTACTACAAAGACGGTGAATGGATAGAGACCGACCCGCTGTCAGTACACCTGCCCCTCACCTACCCCAACATCGGGCCGCGCGAGAGTTACCTGATGCACCACGAGGAACTGGAGAGTCTGGTGAAGAACTACCCCACCATCCGCCAGGCACGCTTCTGGATGACCTTCGGACAGCAGTATCTGAAGCATCTCGAAGTGATCCAGAACATTGGCATGAGCCGCATCGACGAAGTGGAATACGAAGCTCCGCTGGCTGACGGCAGCGGCAAGACCGTCAAGGTAAAGATTGTTCCCCTGCAGTTCCT
>OMSQ01000077.1 GCA_900313805.1 uncultured Prevotella sp.
AAGATGGACGAGATAAACAAGATACTCGGTCGTGAGATGTATAAGTATATCAACGACAATAACATAAAGATGCTGGGCGAACCCATGGCCAACGAGGCACAGAAGCCGCAGGACATGGAGAAGGAAGATACTTACACCTTCGTGTTCGACGTTGCTGTGGCTCCTGAGTTTGAGATCAAACTCGACAAGAAGGACAAGATAAACTTCTACGAGATAAAGATAGACGATGAACTGATAGACAAACAGGTGGACATGTACACCTCGCGCAACGGTCACTATGAGAAGGTGGACGTATACGAACCCGAACTCAGAGACATGCTCAAGGGCGACCTCCGTCAGTTGGATGCTGATGGCAATACCCTCGAGGGTGGCATAACTGTGGAGGCTGCAGTCATGATGCCTCAGTATATCAAAGTGGAAGACCAGAAGGCTCTCTTCGATGGTGCCAAACTGGGCGACATCATTACATTCAATCCCAAGAAGGCTTATCCCGACAACGATGGTGAGGTGGCATCACTGCTCAAGGTGAAACGAGAGGAAGTGGCAGAGCTTACATCCGACTTCAGTTACCAGATTACTGAGATATCACGCTTTGTCAAGGCAGAGGTGAACCAGGAACTCTTTGACAATGTGTACGGCCCGGGTGCCGTCGCCGACGAGAAGGCTTTCCGCGAGCGTATAGCAGAGGAACTGAGGGGCCCGCTGGCCAGCAATGCCGACTTCCAACTGCTTCAGGACGTGCGCCGCTACGCAGAGAAGAAGGTGGGTGAACTCACTTTCCCCGAGGAGCTGCTCAAGCGAGTGATGAAACGCAACAATGAGGACAAGGCTGAAGACTATGTGGACAAAAACTTCGATGCCAGCATACGTGAACTGAAATGGCACCTCATAAAAGAGCAACTCGTGAGCGACGCCGGGATAAAGATAGAGGATGAGGACGTGCGCAACGCAGCCAAAGAGGCCGCACGTATGCAGTTCGCACAGTATGGCATGAATAACGTGCCTGAAGATTATCTGGACAACTACGCCACAGAGATGCTGAAGAAGCGCGAGAACGTGGACGGTTTCGTAGACCGCGCAATAGACGCACGACTCACACAGGCCGTGAAAGACATGGTGACGTTGGTGAAGAAGACTGTGACACTCGATGAATTTAACAAACTCATGAGCGAATAGTCAAGATTTCAAAGAAAAAAATAAAAAAAACATAGCTTTTCTATTTCGGTTATCGACTTTTTTCGTATCTTTGTACTATCAAGGCAGACGAAAGGAGTCGATAACTGCTTTTTTGTGTCTTGTTTACAGGATAAAAACTAGAATTTACACTACACATGATGAAAGACTTCAGAAAATATGCCACTGGCAAGATGGGCATCTCATCTATGGTGCTCGACGACGTGATTAGTGCTCAGGCACGGTATCTCAACCCCTATATACTGGAGGAACGCCAACTGAATGTGACACAAATGGACGTGTTCTCCCGTCTGATGATGGATCGCATCATCTTTCTCGGTACAGAGATAGATGACTATACCGCAAACACACTACAGGCACAGCTGCTTTACCTCGACTCTGTGGACAGTGGCAAGGATATCTCCATTTATATCAACTCCCCTGGTGGCAGCGTTACTGCCGGACTCGGCATCTACGATACTATGCAGTTCATCTCGTCAGATGTGGCTACCATCTGCACAGGCATGGCTGCATCCATGGCAGCCGTGCTGCTTGTGGCCGGCACCGAAGGGAAGCGCTCCGCACTCACCCACAGCAGGGTGATGATACACCAGCCGCTTGGCGGTGTGCAAGGCCAGGCTTCAGATATAGAGATAGAGGCCAAGGAGATACAGAAATTCAAGAAGGAACTGTACACCATCATCAGCGACCATTCCCATACTCCATACGACAAGGTTTGGAAAGACTCAGACCGTAACTACTGGATGACAGCCGATGAGGCCCGCGAGTATGGCATGATAGACAACGTGCTGACACGTAAGGCTTGATGCACATGAAGAAGGTATGCTCGTTTTGTGGCCGTACGGCCAAGGATGTGAAACTGCTCATCACCGGTATGAGCGGATATATCTGTGAGGACTGTGCCGTACAGGCATACGAGATCGTAAAAGAGTCGAATCTCGATCCTAGGGCTCCCGCAGCCGCTTCCGGCACTGCTGCACCTGCCCTAAGCCAGGTGCCGAAGCCGAAAGAGATAAAAGAGTATCTCGATCAGTACGTCATAGGCCAGGACGAGGCAAAGAAGTTCCTTTCCGTGGCCGTTTACAACCACTATAAGCGTCTGGGGCAGAAAGAGGATAAAGACGGCGTGGAGATAGAGAAGAGCAACATCATCATGGTGGGCTCTACAGGTACTGGCAAGACGCTGCTGGCACGCACCATAGCAAAACTGCTGCAAGTGCCGTTTACCATAGTGGATGCCACTGTCTTTACCGAAGCCGGATACGTGGGTGAGGACGTGGAAAGCATACTTTCACGACTGCTGCAAGTGGCCGATTATGACCTGACCCAGGCCCAACGAGGCATAGTCTTCATAGACGAAATCGATAAGATAGCACGCAAGAGCGACAACCCCTCTATCACACGCGACGTGAGTGGAGAAGGCGTGCAGCAGGGACTGCTTAAACTGCTCGAAGGTACCATGGTGAATGTGCCGCCAAAAGGAGGACGCAAACACCCTGACCAGGACTACATACATGTAGACACACACAACATCCTGTTTATCTGTGGCGGCGCCTTCGATGGTATAGAGCGCAAGATAGCACAACGACTCAATACTCATGTGGTGGGTTACAATTCAGTGCAGAATGTAAGGAATATTGACAAAGAGGACATGATGAGATATATCCTGCCTCAAGACTTGAAATCGTTTGGCCTCATACCCGAAATAATCGGTCGACTGCCAGTGCTCACTTACCTTAACCCTCTCGATAGAAATGCCCTGAGAAGAATACTCGTAGAACCCAAAAACTCCATAGTCCGCCAGTATCAGAAACTCTTTAAGATGGATGGCATCACACTCTCGTTTACCGACGATGCCCTGGAGTGTATCGTTGATAAGGCCGTAGAGTATAAACTCGGAGCACGTGGACTGAGGTCTATAGTGGAAAGCGTCATGACTGATGCCATGTTTGAAAAGCCATCTGAACGCGTAAAGAAATTTACAGTGACAGCCGACTATGTGAAGACCCAGCTCGACAAGTCAAGGCTGGCTGAAGCTGCGAATTGAAAACTCTGATTGCTCATACCACCTTGAAGAATACACCCCAAAGCAATATTTCCTGCTCTTATGGCAACACAAATTAATCTTAATAAACAACTGAAACAGCATTTTGGCTTCGATGCGTTCAAAGGCGACCAGGAGGCTATCATACGCAATGTGCTTGACGGTCATGACACCTTCGTGCTTATGCCCACAGGCGGCGGCAAATCACTTTGCTACCAGTTGCCCTCGCTTATCATGGAGGGAACAGCGATAGTGATTTCTCCGCTCATTGCGCTGATGAAAAATCAAGTAGACGTAATAAATGGAATGAGCGAGGAGGAAGGCGTGGCACACTACCTCAATTCCTCACTCAACAAGGCAGCCATAGATCAGGTGAAAGCAGATATCACCTCAGGCAAGACAAAGCTCTTGTACGTAGCACCTGAATCGCTCAACAAGGACGACAACGTGGAGTTCCTCCGCACTGTCAAAATCTCTTTCTATGCTGTGGACGAGGCCCACTGCATATCGGAATGGGGACATGACTTCCGCCCTGAATACCGCAACATACGCCCCACGATACAGCGAATAGGCAATGCACCGGTAATAGCACTCACAGCAACAGCCACCGACAAAGTACGCACCGATATCAAGAAAAGTCTGGGCATAACAGATGCCACTGAGTTTAAAAGCTCATTCAACAGGCCAAACCTCTATTACGAGGTGAGGCCCAAGACCAAGGATGTGGACAAGCAGATAATAAAGTTCGTGAAGCAGAACCCAGGCAAGAGTGGTATCATATATTGTCTCTCCCGTAAAAAGGTGGAAGAACTCTCGGCTGTGCTCTGCGCCAATGACATAAGGGCAGCAGCTTATCATGCAGGGCTCGACTCTGCCACTCGCTCCAGCACACAGGATGATTTCCTTATGGAGAAGATAGACGTCATAGTGGCTACCATCGCCTTTGGCATGGGCATTGACAAGCCCGATGTACGCTTTGTCATACACTACGACATACCCAAAAGCCTGGAAGGCTACTACCAGGAGACGGGACGTGCAGGGCGCGACGGCGGCGAAGGGAAATGTATCACATTCTACTCCTACCGTGACCTGCAGAAACTGGAGAAGTTCATGGAGGGCAAACCTGTGGCAGAGCAGGACATAGGCAGACAACTGCTTCAGGAAACCGCCGCTTATGCCGAATCGTCGGTGTGCAGGCGCAAAATGCTGCTCCACTACTTCGGTGAGGAATACCATGAGGAGAACTGCGGCAACTGCGACAACTGTCTGCACCCCAAGACAAAGATAGAGGCCGCCAACGCCCTGCTCATCGTGCTCAAGGCCATCCTGGCCACGAAAGAAAATTTCCGCAGTGACTACATCGTTGACTTCGTAAAGGGACGTTCCACAAACGACATACTGTCGCACCACCATGATGAACTGGAGGAATTCGGAAGCGGTGAGGATGAGTCGGAGAAACTGTGGAACCCTGTAATACGCCAGGCCTTGATAACGGGATACTTGCGTAAGGATGTAGATAATTACGGACTGCTGAAAGTGACTGCTGAAGGCAAGCGGTTCCTGAAAAATCCACAGCCCTTCCAGATTGTGGAGGATGCGGAGTTTAATGAGGATGAACTAGAGGAACAGACCGACGGGCTGGGTTCTGCCCTTCATCCCGAACTCTATGCCATACTGAAGGATCTGCGCCGTAAGATGGCCAGCAAGTTGCATGTGCCACCCTACGTGATATTCCTTGACCCGTCGCTTGAACAGATGGCTACCATGTGTCCGGTGACACTCGATGAATTGCAGAACATTCAGGGCGTTGGAGCAGGGAAAGCCAAGCGCTACGGTGAAGAATTTTGCAAAGTCATAGACCAGTACTGCAAGGAGAACGAGATAGAGCGTCCCGAGGACCTGCGTGTACGCACTGTGGCCAAGCGCTCGCTTCTCAAGGTCAAAATCATCGACTTGATAGACCGCCATCTGGCCCTTGATGAGATAGCCAATGCACAGGGCATATCCTTCGATGACTTGCTCAGCGAGATAGAGGCAATAGTGTACAGTGGCACTCGTCTCAACATTGACTATTATCTGGAGGAGGTGATGGATGAGGACTTGCTCGACGACATCTATGACTACTTCTGTGACAGCGAGACCGACAGTCTGGATGCTGCCATGGACGAACTGGGCGACGAGGCCGATGAGGACGAAGTGCGACTGGTGCGCATAAAGTTCCTCTCGGAGATGGCCAACTGACTTGCCGTGTGCCACTACCCACCTTTTGTGGGTGATGGCACACAACGCTTCATCCGCGTTAAATTCATTTAATATTGGCGGAAAATTGACATATTATAGTGTGGAAGTGGAATTTTATTGCTAATTTTGCACGCAATAAATTTCAGAGTATATTTTATGTCATCATTTGTTGCAGATAAAATCGTGATGGACGGTCTTACGTTCGACGACGTCCTCCTTCTCCCTGCTTATTCAGAGGTGCTGCCAAAAGCAGTAGAGTTGAAAACACGTTTCACCCGTAACATTGCCCTTAACATACCCTTTGTGACGGCAGCCATGGACACTGTCACCGAGTCGGCTATGGCCATAGCCATAGCACGTGAGGGAGGCATAGGCGTGATACACAAAAACATGTCCATCGAGGATCAAGCCCGTCAGGTGGCCATCGTAAAACGTGCGGAAAATGGCATGATCTACCATCCTGTCACCATACAACAGGGCAGTACAGTGCAGCACGCCCTGGATATCATGGCAGAATATCACATCGGTGGCATACCAGTAGTAGATGGCGATAACCGTCTGGTAGGTATAGTGACCAACAGAGACCTGCGCTTCGAGCGTCATCTTGACAAGAAAATAGACGAGGTCATGACGAAAGAGAACCTCGTCACTACACATCAGCAGACCGACCTGGCAGCTGCGGCGCAGATACTGCAAGAGAACAAGATAGAGAAACTGCCTGTGGTGGACAAGGAGAACCACCTGGTGGGACTCATCACATACAAAGACATCACTAAGGCCAAGGACAAGCCCATGGCCTGCAAGGACGAGAAAGGACGCCTGCGCGTGGCCGCTGGTGTGGGTGTGACCGCCGACACTCTGGACCGTATGGCAGCACTCATCGAAGCCGGTGCTGATGCACTGGTCATCGATACCGCTCACGGACATTCCAAGTCGGTGATAGAGAAACTCTCCGAGGCTAAGCGCATGTTCTCCGATGTTGATATCGTAGTGGGCAATGTGGCTACTGGTGAGGCCGCACGCATGCTCGTCGACAATGGAGCAGATGCCATCAAGGTGGGCATAGGTCCGGGTAGCATCTGTACCACTCGCGTGGTGGCAGGCGTCGGTGTACCACAACTCAGTGCCGTGTACGATGTGTACAGCGCATTGCAGGGCACAGGGGTACCACTCATTGCAGATGGTGGACTGCGCTATTCAGGCGATGTGGTAAAAGCCCTTGCAGCCGGAGGCAGCAGCGTGATGATAGGATCGCTCGTGGCAGGAACAGAAGAGAGTCCTGGTGATACCATAATCTTCAACGGCAGAAAATTCAAGAGCTACCGTGGCATGGGTTCGCTTGAAGCCATGGAAAACGGAAGCAAGGACAGATACTTCCAGGCAGGTACCAAGGACGTGAAAAAACTGGTACCCGAGGGCATTGCAGGACGCGTGCCGTACAAAGGTACAGTGCAGGAAGTGATATACCAGCTCACTGGCGGACTGCGCTCTGGTATGGGCTATTGCGGCGCCGCATCGATAGAGCAGTTACATGCCGCCAAATTCACACGTATCACCAATGCCGGCGTAATGGAAAGTCATCCCCATGATATAACAATTACCAGTGAGGCGCCAAACTACAGTCGCCCAGAATAAATCAAACACACAGACAGTTCATTATGAAGTTGAAAATCCTGGCCGGCGCCCTTCTGCTGGCCATTACAGCCCAGGCACAGACAGACCCCATAGTAATGACAGTCAATGGCATGCCTGTAAGTCGCTCGGAATTTGAATATTCATACAACAAGAATAATTCTGAGGGCGTGATAGACAAGAAGAGCGTGGAGGAATATGTTGACCTCTTCGTAAACTATAAACTCAAAGTCGCAGCCGCCCTCGATGAACACATCGATACCACACAGGCCTTCCTAAATGAGTTTGCGCAGTATCGTGACCAACAAATACGCCCCCGGCTTATTACTGATGACGACGTGGAGGCAGAGGCACGTACGATATACAACCGCACGCAGCACTATGTCGATTCTCTCGGAGGACTGGTTAAACCGGCACACATACTGCTCGCTCTCAGTCAGAAAGCTGACAACGAACAGCAGCAGAAGGTGAAGCAGCGTGCCGACTCCATATACCGTGCACTTACTCAGGGAGCCGACTTCGCCGACATGGCAAAGCGGTTCAGCGATGACAAGAGCACGGCACCCAATGGAGGTGAACTGCCGTGGATACAGCCAGGACAGACCGTTAAGGCCTTCGAACAGGCAGCTTATGCCCTCAAGGTGGGAGAGATGAGCCAACCGGTGCTCTCCGACTTTGGATACCATATCATACTCCTTAAGGACAAGTCGAACTTCTTCCCGTACGACTCTCTTAGGACAGATATACTCACCTTCATTGACCGCAGAGGAATAAAGGAGAGCATCATGGATCGAAAGGTGAAGGAACTGGCAGAAGCCTCCGGTAAGGACACCAAGACCTATATGGACGAAAAGGCAAAGGAATTTGCCGCCAATGACAGCGAACTCACTAATCTCATACGTGAATATCACGATGGTCTGCTGCTCTTTGAAGTGAGCAATCGTGAGGTATGGGACCGTGCAGCCAAGGACGAGACAGGACTGAAGAACTATTTCAAGAAAAACAAGAAGAAGTATGCCTGGGAACAGCCGCGCTTCAAAGGCATCGCCTACCGCTGTCGCGACAAGGCCGATGTGAAAAAGGTGCAGAAGGCAATAAAGAACTTGCCGTTCGACCAGTGGGCAGACTGTCTGAGAACTACGTTCAACGCCGACTCAGTACTTCGCATACGCGTGGAAAAGGGAATCTTCAAGGAGGGCGACAACAGCCTCATCGACCGCGATGGCTTCAAGAAGAAGGGTGTGGTCGTCACACCCAATACTGAATATCCTTACGAAGCTGTGTACGGCAAGGTGCTGAAGGCTCCACAGGACTATACCGACGTGAAGAATGCCGTTACCGCCGACTATCAGGATGAACTGGAAAAAGCATGGGTGGAGTCGCTGCGCCGTCGCTATCCCGTGACGATAGACAAAGCAGTGCTATCTACCGTAAACAAACATTGAATATATGAAAACTAAACACTTCCTGTGTACACTGCCGGCACTCGTGCTCCTGTCAAGCGTTAGTATCAGCGCTCACCGGTCGTCGCATCCTTCGCTTACGGCTGTGGCCGACACCGTGACCAATGGGGCGTCCAATACCATCGATGAGGTGCTCTGGGTGGTGGGTGACGAAGCAATACTGAAAAGTGACGTAGAGGTGATGAGACTACAGGCCGAGGCAGAAGGTGTGCAGTGGAAGGGAAATCCAGACTGTGCCATACCTGAACAGCTGGCTGTGCAGAAACTCTTCCTCCATCAGGCTGCCATCGACTCCATACAGGTCACCGAAAGTGAAATCAACCAGAGCATCGAAGACCAGTTGAACTACTGGATACAGATGATTGGCTCAAAAGAGAAACTTGAGGAATATAGGAAACAGACGGTGGCACAGATGCGACAGGAGATGCATGATGAATTCAAGAACCGTGAACTGGTGCAGAAGATGCGGCAGAAACTGGTGAGCGATATCTCTGTTTCCCCTGCTGAGGTGCGCAACTACTTCAAGGACATGCCTCAGGACTCGCTGCCCATGATACCCACAACAGTGGAGGTGCAGATTATAACCAATCAGCCCAAGGTGTCGCCAGAAGAGGTGAACAGGGTGAAAGACCAACTCAGGGAGTACACTGACCGTGTGAACAATGGTGAGACCACCTTCGCCACACTGGCACGCCTCTATAGTGAAGACGGCTCAGCACGACAGGGTGGTGAACTGGGTTTCACTCCGCGTGCCGCTCTTGACCCAACGTTCGCCTCAGTAGCATTCAACCTTACCGACCCTAAAAAGATTTCCAAAATCGTGGAGACGGAGTTCGGCTTCCATATCATACAACTCATTGACCGCAGAGGTGAGCGCATCAATGTGCGACACATACTTCTCAAACCGCACGTGGACAGTGAGGCCATAGAAGCCGCAAAACTACGGCTCGACTCAGTGGCCAATGACGTGAGGGCGGGTAAGTTATCCTTTGACGATGCCGCCACATGGGTGTCCGACGACAAGGATACACGCAGTAATCACGGACTCATGGCCAATGCTTCTGAACAGCAGCGCACTTCACGCTTCCGCATGCAGGACCTGCCCTCTGAGGTGGCCCGCGCAGTGGAACAGCTGCAGGTGGGTGAGATCTCTCCCGCCTTTGAGATGATAAACAGCAAAGGCAAGCGTGTCTGTGCCATCGTGAAACTCAAAAGTCGTACGGAAAGTCACCGTGCCACAATAACTGAGGACTTCCAGGCTATGCGCGATGTGGTGCTTGCCCACCAGCGCGAGAAGTTCCTGCACAACTGGGTGGCAGAAAAGCTCAAGAACACGTACGTGCGTATGCCAGACAGTTACTGCGACTGCGAATTTGAATATCAAGGTTGGGTGAGATAGGTGATTACGAACCATTCTTCATATACGCAATTCTGCATGCATAGCATACGCCGTGGAGTGGTGCTATGCTTGTTTGCTCTCCTGCTGATGCCTGCCATGGCCCAGAAGGGGGGCGACCAGCGTATATATCTCGACCGCAGTGATGAACTGCGCTACGATGAGATGAGGAAACCGGGAGTGCAAATCGTAAAGGGGCATGTGGCTTTCCGCCACGGAGGTACCCGCCTCACCTGCGACAGTGCTTATTTCAACCAGAACAACAATTCTTTTGAGGCCTTCGGACATGTGTATATGGTACAGGGCGATACCCTCACTCTTTCGTGCGAGAGAGCCTTTTATGATGGCAGACCAGATGCCGAGATGGTCTATGCACGAAAGAACGTGAAGGTGGTACACCGTAAGTCATCAGAACTCTATACCGACAGCCTGAACTATGACCGTAAGTTCAATTTCATATACTACGCAGAAGGCGGTCATTTCGTTGACAAGAAGAAGAAGGTAGACCTCGTAAGCGACTGGGGCCGCTACAATTTGGATACAAGAGAGGCCGTGGTGTACTACGATGTGGTGCTGAAGAGCCCTGATTATGAGATAAATACTGATACACTTTACTATGATGCACGACTGGAACGGGCACAGATAGTGAGCAGGTCAACCATATACAACGTGAAAAACGACTATCAGATAGTGTCTTCAAACGGCTACTACTATATGTCGTCTGACAAAACTGAACTATTCGACCATTCCACTATAGAAAATAAGGATCGGTTGATTACAGGCGACAGTCTCTATTATGACAGCAAGCTGAAGCGGAGTCGCGGTTATGGCAATGTGGTGTATACAGACAAGAAAAACAAGAACCAGCTCACATCGGGGCATTTCACCTACGATGAAAAGACGGGTGAGGGCTTTGCCACCCGCCGCCCCGTCTTTACAGACTTCTCTCAAAAGGACACCTTGTGGCTCCATGCCGACTCCATGAGAGTAAAGACCTTTCATATTGACACTGACTCCATGTACAGAGAGGTGTACTGTTATCATCACGTCAGGGCTTACAGGGTGGATATGCAGGCCATGTGCGACTCACTTGTCATCTGTTCGCGCGACAGCAGTATCACCATGTTGAAAGAACCCATAGTATGGCATCAGAGACAGCAACTCACAGGCGACCAGATAGTAGTGCTCATGCGCGACTCCACCATAAAAGAGGCACATGTCGAGGGTAATGCCTTTACCATACAGGAGATAGAAGACAAGGATAATCAATTAAAGCGCTTTCAGCAGATATCATCGAAACGCAGCCACTCTTTCTTTGACGAGAAGGGCAATCTGCGCATGAATGAAGCACAGGGAAACGTGATGGTGGTTTTCCATCCCCAGGATGATAAGGACAGTACTCTCATGGGTATGGTGTATGCCGAGAGCGATACGCTGCGCACTTTCCTCAGTAGCAGAAGGAAGATGGAAAAGATATGGATGCCAAAGGCTGAAGGAGTGATGTACCCCATGACTCAGATACCGCCAGGTAAGGACAGACTGCCAAATTTCGCTTGGCACGAAGACCTGCGCCCCCTAAAGCGTGACGACATCTTCATCTGGCCTGAGAAACAAAAGAAAGGACTATTCGAATGAACCTGTTCACCACTCGCAAACCACGGGGCTTTCACCATCAGATGATTTATTCAGCTGATGACAGGAACGACTGCAGGGGAAGTATGCGACGTGATGACACATCAGGCTGCAGACAACCTCGCAAGCCACGTACACTGAGCACAACAGCCCTGGTTGTTCTCCTTGTGCTGCTTGTAGTGCTCATGTTGTGGCTGGCCCGATTTTAACTATTCAGAGATATGAGCGATATAATACAACTGCTGCCCGACTCGGTGGCCAACCAGATAGCCGCCGGCGAGGTAATACAAAGGCCCGCGTCTGTGGTTAAGGAACTGGTGGAAAATTCTGTTGATGCAGATGCGCACACCATCGATGTCCTGCTCAAGGATGCCGGTCGTACTTCCATTCAGGTCATCGACGACGGCATAGGTATGACTGATACCGACGCCCGCCTGTCTTTCGAACGCCA